>JAHDDJ010000245.1 GCA_020629385.1 Erythrobacter sp. | reverse complement strand
TCGGTCAGGAACATGCGGGTGCGGACGACGTCTCTGGCGCTGCCGCCCAGATCCTCGATCGCTTTGACGATCAGTGCGCAGCACCGGTCGGCCTGCTCGGATGCGCCGCCCGGTGTCGTTTCACCATCATCCTCGATGGGTCCCGTGCCGGCGACGATGATACGGTTTCCTTCCCGGATTGCCCGGCAAAAGCCGAACTGTTCCTCGAACGGAGAGTCGGAAGTTGTGCGTCGGCGGGAGTTGCTCATGAGCACCGCTTTCGTGCGGAATACTGCCGGTCCGCTGCCGAGCTTTCCTCACCATTTTCAGGCAACACGACCATCCGCATGCCACGCGAATCCATCTGCAGGCGCAGTTTCGAAGCCCATGTTTCGCCTTCGCCCGACATAGCGAGTGTCACGATGCGGTCGCCGTTTGTTTCCGAGGCAACATTGGTCACTTCCCCGACCGATTCGTAAAATACGATCCGGTCACCGCTGATTTCCATCCGTAAATCGGATTCGGGCTGGCAAGTGCCATCCACATAATCCCAGACTCCGTGATAATCGGCGGGAATCAGCGGTGGTTCGGCGATGTCCGGCGTTTCTTGCTGCGTTGGTTCCGGTTCTGCAGGGATCGGTCCAGCACCATCGCCGATCCCGCCATCTGGCTCGACCGGCATTGCGGTTTCTTCGGGGGCAGGCCCTGCTGGTTCAGATTTCTCCTGCGAACAGGCGGCAAGCGCGAGAGCGGCAGCGAGGCAAAGGTAAACCCGCATCGCCATCATCCCATCGTAGGGATGACAAAGGCGTTCGATCCGTCGCCGCCTCCATCAGGCCAGCGCTGGGTGATCTTCTTGACCTTGGTCCAGAATTTCAGCCCTTCGGTGCCATATTGGTCAGTGTCGCCAAAGCCGCTGCGCTTCCAGCCGCCGAAGCTGTGATAGCTGACGGGCACGGGGATCGGGACGTTGATGCCGACCATGCCGACATTGACCCGGTGCGCAAACTCGCGCGCAGCGTGGCCGTTGCGGGTAAAGATCGCGACGCCGTTGCCATATTGATGGTCGGTCGGCAGCCGGACCGCCTCTTCGAAATCCTTCGCACGCACGATTTGCAGCACAGGGCCGAAAATCTCTTCCTGATAGCTTTTCATGTCCGGCGTGACATTGTCGATCAAAGTGGGACCGATGAAAAAGCCCTTCTCGTGTCCTTGCAGGGTGAAGCCGCGGCCGTCGATCACGATATCGCCGCCTTCCTGTTCGGCAATGGTGATCCATTCTTCGACGCGGGCCTTATGTTCCGGCGTAACCACCGGGCCGTAATGCGCGTCAGGATCATTCGAGACGCCAACCCGCAGCGCGTTGATCGCGGGGATCAGTTTTTCTTTCAGGCGTTCGGCAGTGTCTTCGCCCACCGGCACCACGACTGGCAGCGCCATGCAGCGCTCGCCAGCAGAGCCGAAGGCTGCCCCGGCGAGGTCATTGACGACCTGATCGAGATCGGCGTCCGGCATAACGATACCGTGGTTCTTCGCGCCGCCCATCGCCTGCACACGCTTGCCGTTATCGACCCCGCGCTTGTAGACATAATGCGCAATGTCGGAGCTGCCGACAAAGCTGACTGCGGCGATATCGGCATGGTCGAGGATCGCATCGACCATTTCCTTGTCGCCATGGACGACTTGCAGCAGTCCTTCCGGTGCGCCTGCTTCGACGAACAATTCGGCGAGGCGGACCGGCACGGACGGATCGCGCTCCGACGGTTTCAGGATGAAGGCATTACCGGCGGCAATCGCCATGCCGAACATCCACATCGGGATCATTGCGGGGAAATTGAACGGGGTGATACCCGCACCGATGCCAAGCGGCTGGCGGGTCGAATATACATCAATGCCGGGGCCTGCGCCCTGCGTATATTCGCCTTTCAGCACCTGCGGAATGCCGCAGGCATATTCGATGACTTCAAGGCCGCGCTGAACGTCGCCCTTGGCGTCGTCGACGACTTTGCCGTGCTCGCTCGACAGCAACTCGGCCAGTTCCTGCATATTGGCTTCGATCAGTTCCTTGAATTTGAACATGACGCGGGCGCGTTTTTGCGGGTTGGTTGCGGCCCACTCCGGCTGGACTTTCTTGGCCGTGGCAACTGCCTTGTCGAGCAAGGCGGCATCGCCAAGAACGACTTCAGCCTGAATCTCTCCGGTCGAGGGGTTCCAGATCTGGTGTTTGCGGGCGGACGTAGCGCCCGAACCGTCTACCATGAAGTGATCAACCTGACGCATTGCGCATCTCCTGCAAAGTCGCGTGAATTATTGTTGCGCGCTCCATAGCGCGTTCCAAGCGGTTAGGCGAATCTTCTGAGGCGTATTTTACCGCGTTATGGCTATCGGTTCTGACGTCCCTCGATCAGGCTGTCGACCACGCCGGGATCGGCGAGTGTGGATGTGTCGCCGAGCGAGCCGAAATCATTTTCTGCGATCTTGCGCAGGATACGCCGCATGATCTTGCCGCTGCGGGTCTTGGGCAGCGCAGGGGTGAAATGCAGATGGTCCGGCGTCGCAATCGGGCCGATTTCCTTGCGGACCCATTGGCGTAGCTCGGCTGTCAGATCGTCGTCCGCCTGCTCGTCCGCGTTGAGCGTGACATAGCAGTAAATGCCTTGCCCCTTGATGTCGTGCGGATAGCCGACAACCGCTGCTTCGGAGACTTTCGGATGCAGCACCAGCGCGCTTTCCACCTCGGCTGTGCCCATGCGGTGGCCCGAAACATTGATGACATCATCGACGCGCCCGGTGATCCAGTAATATCCGTCCTCGTCGCGGCGGCATCCGTCACCGGTGAAGTATTTGCCGGTGTAGGTTGCGAAATAGGTCTGCACGAAGCGGTCATGATCGCCATAGACGGTCCGTGCCTGGCCGGGCCAGCTATGCGTAATGCACAAATTGCCGCTGGTCGCGCCGCCTGTTTGCTCGTCGGCCAGGACCTTGCCGTCATTATCGACCAGCTGCGGGCGGATGCCGAAGAAGGGCCTGCCCGCGCTACCCGGCTTCATGTCATGCGCGCCGGGCAGGGTGGTGATCATGCAGCCCCCCGTTTCGGTTTGCCACCACGTGTCGATGATCGGTGATTTTCCTTCGCCGACTACGTGGAAATACCAGCGCCATGCTTCAGGATTGATCGGTTCACCGACCGTGCCGAGCAGTCGCAGCGAGGAGCGAGAGCGGCTGGTGACGAACTCGTCCCCTTCGCGCATCAACGCCCGCAAGGCCGTTGGCGCGGTGTAGATGATATTGACCTGATGCTTGTCGACCACATCCCAGAAGCGGCCATGATCGGGATAGTTGGGCACGCCTTCGAAGATGACCTGTGTCGCGCCGTTCAGTAATGGTCCGTACGTGACATAGGAATGGCCGGTGACCCAGCCGATATCGGCGGTGCACCAGAACACTTCGCCCGGCTGGTAATC
>JAHDDJ010000244.1 GCA_020629385.1 Erythrobacter sp. | reverse complement strand
AAGCCAAACGCACCGCTGGCACGTTCCAGCAGCGAGCTATCTTTCTCGTTTTCGCCCTCGGGCAGCGGGATATTGCGATGTTCTGTCATATCCGTTTCCTCAAGCGACCATGCCGCGCTGGACGAATTCGACCGCAAGCAGGATGACGCAAAGGCCTCCCAATGCAGCGGTTCCGCCAAAGAAATATTTCATCCGCTTGGCGCGCAAGTCGCGAGCAGCGTCGGTCATTGTGTTCGAAATCGCGCCGAGCACCGGCAGATCGAGCGCTCGCTCCAGCTTGGCCGTCGTTGCGAAAGTCGACCGCAATAGGCCAATGGCAAATGCTGCACCGATCCCCGCTGCAATGCCTGCAAAAAGCACGCCGATCAGCAGCAAGGGACGATTGGGAGCGGACGGTTTCTGCGGTGTGGTCGGTGGGTCGATTACTTCGAATTTGAACGAGCTTCGCTCATTCTCGACCTGGCCGCGCAGCTTCATATCTTCGCGATCCTGCAGAAGCCGGTCGTAATTGTCTTTGAGCACCTGATAATCGCGGCTGATCCGGTTGGCCTCGGCGGCAACTGCAGGCTCATTGGCCTGGCTTGCCATCAGCGATGCCATTTCCGCCTGCAACGCAGCACGGCGCGACGAAAGAGCCTGCACATTGGCCTGACGCTCGGTTCTGATTGAAACAAGCGAGCTATAGGCAGGATTTGGCGTGCCCGTAACATTCGGGTTCTCGTTCGCTGCCTGAGTCTTCAGCAGATCGATCTGCTTATTCAGGGCTACAATATCTGGATGGCTATCGGTCATGCCGCGTGCTTGCAGCGTGGCAAGACGTCCGCGCG
Organism: Erythrobacter sp.; assembly: GCA_020629385.1. Classification (GTDB taxonomy): domain Bacteria; phylum Pseudomonadota; class Alphaproteobacteria; order Sphingomonadales; family Sphingomonadaceae; genus Pontixanthobacter. The sequence goes on along the minus strand of JAHDDJ010000244.1, from coordinate 2,647 downwards.
CCTCGGCCAATGCACCGCGAGCTCCGCCCGCTGCACCCGGCGTAACGATGGTCCGTGGTGTGCTGGCAATCTGGCCGTTAATCGCTGCGAGCGAGCCTTGCGCAGCGGCAAGATCAGCCTCGACATCGCGCAGGTCCGAACGCAGCATCTGGCGTTTATTGGACAAAGTGCCCGTGCCGCCGACAAGATCGGGGTTTTCCGCTTCGAATGCGAGACGGCGCTGTTCCGCCGCTTCAAGCTCGCGTTTGCGCTCTTCCAATTGCTGGTCGAGGAATACGATGGTTTCCGCAACATCGCCGCGATTACCGGCAAGGTTTTCCTCGCGGAAGATATCAATCAGCTTCTGGACCACGCTTTGTGCAAGTTTGGCGTTTTCAGAATCCGACAGATCACCGCGACCAATCTCTGCCGAAAGTTCGAACAGATTGTCTTCTTCGCTGCGTACAGTGACATTCTCTGTAAGGCCCGCAATCGCATTCTCCATATCGGTCTGGGTGGTGACTTCCTCACCCAGCCGAGTGGAGCGAACCACTTTCTGGAGATTGACCGAGCTGGTCAGCGTTTGGCGAATACGGGTGATTTCGCGCTCTGTACCGCCAGCGATTTTCAGCTGGTCAGCCAATACGTCATCAAGCTGCACGTAAATGCGCGCTTCCGATTCATAGGAATTGGGGATCAGTGCGACCACCAGCCAGCCGGCAAGGCATACGCCCCAGGCAACCGCCAGCGCGAGCCAGCGGCGCTGCCAGACCGAGAACACCGCTGCGCGGAGATCTTCAAAGACTTCGTTCATCTGCTTGGCCGATCCCTCAGAACATGCTTTCCGGAATGATGATCACGTCACCGCCTTTGAGCAGTACGTTGGCGCGGGTATCGCCCTTCTTCAGAAGGTCATTGAGCCGCAGCTTGTATTCTTCCTGCTTGCCGGTTTCCTTGTTGAAACGGATCAGCTTGGCGCGGTTACCAGCGGCAAATTCCGACAGACCACCGACAGCGATCATCGCGTCGAGAATGGTCATGTTCGCACGATAGGAAATCGAAGCCGGTTTCTCGGTCGCGCCGATAATGCGGACCTGCTGGCTGAATGTGCTGTTTGATTCGGCCACAATGATCGAGACAAGCGGGTCTTCGATATATTGCGAAAGCTGCAAGCGAATGTCCTGCGCCAGCATGGCGGGCGTCTTGCCCACGGCAGGCATATCGGTCACGAGCGGCGTGGTGATACGGCCATCGGGGCGCACGGTAATTTTCTCCGCGCCCAGTTCCGGGTTCCGCCAGACATGCACTGTCAGCGTGTCCATCGGACCGATGATGTACTCCTCGCTCGGCCCTTCCTGCATCGCAACAAAGGACGCAGGTGGCAGCGTTTTCCCGCCGCCGGACGCACAGCCAGCGAGTGTGAGGGCGCACAAGGCGCTACCCAGAAACAGCTTTGTAAAACGTGTATTCGACATCGATGCGCAATCCTTGCCAAAACTGGCGTTGGGCGGGCTGGTTTGCGCAGGTCAGGAGCTACCTGATCCAACGCACCCGCGGTTTCACGGATGCGTTCTCTCGAAAAAGGGTGAATATACCGTTAGCTTTATTGCGTTTCCGGACGTTTAGTATGCCTGCGTCCCAAAGCGGGACAGCTCATCAGCATTGGTTAAACGAGTATTTCGGCAGCTGATCCTTGCCCAAGAAACGCCGATGGGGAGGCGGTTGCGCCATAGGCACCGGCGCAGAACACTGCGACAATATCGCCGACTTCAGCACGCGGCAGATGCGCTTTGTCAGCCAACCTGTCGAGCGGCGTACACAGGCAGCCGACAATGTTGGCCTCTTCCGAAGGCTCTTCTGCGTAACGTGTTGCAATCGCAGCAGGATAGTTACGCCGCACGACCGTACCGAAATTACCTGAAGCGGCCAATTGGTGATGCAATCCGCCATCGCAGACGAGATAAATGACCCCGTGGCTTTCCTTGCGATCCACTATCCGCGTCAGATAAACCCCTGCTTCACCAACCAGATAGCGGCCCAGTTCGATGCACAAATCAGTGTCTGCGAGCATTTCCGGCAAGACGTTAAAGCGTTCATGCAATGCCGAACCTACTGCCGCGATATCGACCGGCTCGTCTCCGTGGAAATACGGAATGCCGAATCCACCACCCATATTGAGTTTGGGAATAGGTTGCCCGATTTCACGCGCGAGTTGGTCGGCCAGTTCGAGCACATTGGCCTGCGCATCGATCAAAGCTTCAGCGCTGAGAGCCTGACTGCCGGTGAAAATATGGAGGCCACGCCAGTCCGCCCCGGATGCGAGAACTTCCTTGGCGAGAACGGGCACACGGTCCTGATCGACCCCGAATGGCTTGGCCCCGCCGCCCATCTTCATGCCGGAACCGCGCAGCTCGAAGCTGGGGTTCACACGAATGGCCAGTTTGGGTGCAACGCCGAGCTTTTCACCAATTGCGATGGCGCGGCGCGCCTCGTTTTCCGATTCCAGATTGAGGGTCACACCCTGAGCAATCGCTGCTTCCAGCTCGTCGTCGCGTTTGCCGGGGCCTGCGAAACTGATCTGTGAGGGCTCAAGCCCGGCATCCTGCGCCATGGCCAGTTCCCCGCCGGAAGCAATGTCGAAGCCGTCAACCAGCGCTGCCATATGCTG
>JAHDDJ010000243.1 GCA_020629385.1 Erythrobacter sp. | reverse complement strand
GCCGAAGAAGCAGCGCTCACGGCAAAGCTGGAGGCGCTGGAAACGCAGTCGCAGCGGCAATTCGTCATCGCCACTCTGCCCGATTTGCAGGGCTATGACATCGCCGATTACGGATATCAGCTGGGCCGCGAATGGGGCATTGGCGATGCCGAGCGCAATGACGGCGTTTTGCTGCTGGTCGCGCCCAATGATCGCAAAACCCGGATCGAAGTCGGCTACGGGCTTGAACCGGTGCTGACCGACGGTGTGTCCACCCTGATCGTGCAAAAGCAAATGCTGCCCCGTTTTCGCGAAGGCGATTATGTTGGCGGGATCAATATTGCAGCGGACACGATCATCCAGCAATTGACGCTACCCGAAGAGGAAGCGCGGGCGGTCGCTGAGCAATTGGCACCGCCTGTGAATTCGAGCCCTCGCGGCAAAGCGTCATTCGACTTTCCGACGATCATTTTCCTCGCTCTGTTTTTCTTTTTCATCGTGCTGCCCATGCTGCGCGGTGCCAAGGGCAAGAAGTACCGTAAAGGTCGGCGTGGCAATGGCACGCTGACCGGTAGCAGTGTCGGTGACATCATATTGTGGGAAGTCGGCAGCGCGGTTCTGCGCGGTGCAGCCGGTGGCGGCCGTTCCAGCGGTGGCTGGGGCGGCGGTGGTGGCGGCTTTGGCGGCGGTGGAGGGTTCTCCGGCGGCGGAGGCAGTTTCGGTGGCGGCGGCGCCTCGGGCGGCTGGTAGGAGCATAGACATGGCACGTACATCCTATCTCGACGCAGAATCGCACCAGATCGTCACCGATGCGGTGGCCGAGGCAGAGCTGACCACGTCGGGCGAAATAGTCACCGTGCTGGCCGACCGCTCGGACGGATATACCGATATTGCGCTGGCATGGTGCGCGCTGGCGGCATTTCTGGCGCTGACGCTGTGTGTCACCGTGCCGGACTGGATACTCAACACCTATGCCGGTTTCCACGGTGGCTGGAACACAGAATGGACGCCGCGGGAAATATTCTCGATGGCAGCGGGTGCGGCGATCTTCTGGTTTCTTGTCCTGTGGTTGCTGCAACTTTCTGATACGATCCGTTTTGCGCTGGTCCCCGGCAAGGTCAAAACCCTGCGCGTTCATGCCCGCGCCATCGCCCATTTCAAGGTGGGTGCAGAACGCCGCACGCATGGCCGCACCGGCATCATGATCTATCTCTCAATGCAGGAACATCGCGCTGAAATCGTCGCTGACGAACCCATCGCCAACAAAGTCCCCGCTGAAGTCTGGGGCGATGCGATGGCGGACATGCTGGCAGAGATCAAACAGGGCCGGATCGCCGAAGGAATGGCCGCCGGTGTCCGCGATGTCGGCGTGGTGCTGTCCGAACACTTCCCGCGTGCGGAAGATGACGAGAACGAATTGCCAGACCGCCTGATCGAAGTCTAAGCGCCATTACATGAGTGTTTCAGACCCCGACGCAGATCTGCCCGAAACAATCGTCTGGCAAGGCAAATTCATTACCACCAAAGTCCGGGGCCGCTGGGAATATGTGGGGCGTGCGCGCAATATCCGTGCCGCCGCCATCATCGCCATCGATGATGGCCATATTCTGCTCGTCGAACAATATCGCATCCCGCTGGGCAAACGCAGTCTCGAAATCCCTGCCGGCCTGATCGGCGACGATGATGGGATGGAGGGCGAGGCGCCCGAAACCGCTGCCATGCGCGAGCTGGAAGAAGAAACCGGCTATATTGCGGAGAGGATGGAAAATCTCGGCGAGTATTATTCCAGCCCTGGCATGGTGAGCGAGAGCTTTACCCTGCTTCGTGCCCACGGCTTGACGAAGGTTGGAGAAGGTGGCGGCACCGATAGCGAAGATATCATCGTCCATCGGGTCAAGCTGGCCGACTTACCGCAATTCGTTGCGGATTGGCGCAAGGCAGGGCATGCGGTGGACGTACGGCTCGCCATATTGATGGCGCAGGAATTTCTGGGAGAATAACAGACATGGTAGATCGGGTTAGAGGCAAGCTGGCACTGGTAACGGGCGCCGCGCAGGGTCTGGGTGCGGCTCACTCCATGTTGCTCGCCAGCGAAGGCGCGCGGGTGCTGTGCACTGATATCAACGCCAATGGCGCAGCCAATACCGCCGAAATCATCAATGAACGCTTCGGCGCAGGCACTGCCGCCTCGATCCAGCATGATGTGACCAATGCCAGCGACTGGGAAGCTGCGGTCGATGCCGCGCGCGAAAAGATCGGCGGTCTCAACGTGCTGGTCAACAATGCCGGGATCGGCGTTGCAGGCAATATCGAGACCTGCAAATTCGAAGACTGGAAACGCTGCTTTGCGGTGAATGTCGATTCCATCTTCCACGGCTGTCAGAAGGCTTTGCCGCTGATGCGCGAACATGCACCGGGATCGATCATCAATATCTCGTCGATTGCTGGTCTCATCGCCAGCGATACGATGCCGGCCTATAATTCGTCCAAGGCGGCGGTGTGGATGCTGAGCAAGAGCATTGCGCTGCATTGCGCGAAGCAGAATATGAATATCCGCTGTAACTCGATCCACCCGACCTTCGTCGATACGCCCATTCTCGACGGGACGGCGAAACATTCGGGGCTGGATAAGCAAGTGTTGCTGGACAAGCTGGCGCGGCAAATCCCGCTCAAATTCGTGGGCGAACCCAGCGATATTGCCAGTGCTGTCCTCTATCTCGCCAGTGACGAGAGCCGCTTCATGACCGGGGCCGAACTGAAACTGGATGGCGGTATTTCCGCGATGTAGTTTCGGCCCCGTTGGCGGACTTTCGGTTTGTGGAGAGTGAGACCCTCGGGCCTCACTCTCAGTCTGCGATCAAAGCGATGGCGACGTAAATCGGGATCATCAGGCCGACACCGACAAGTGTGGCAACTACAAAACCGATGCGGACCATCGTTGCATCTACGCCGAAGTGGTTGGCGATTCCGCTGCATACACCCCAAAGCTTGGCGCGGGATTTGTCGAGACGGAAACCGGTAGAAGGCGATCCGCCTGTTGGTTTGCGATCAAGCTGGCTCATGCGATTACTCCAGGAAGAACTGCGCCATTATTGGCAGGTGCGATAGCAGTAGCAAAAACTACGGCCGATACGAACAGCGACGCGGTCGCTGCGAAGAGCCGGTTGCTGATATATTCAATGTTGGTCATGGGTCTGGTCTTTCAGTATAGGTGGGTTGAAACAGCTGTTCAGGCAATCATGGCTGGCAGAAGAGCGCCCTGGTTGGCAGGTGCGATTGCAGCAGCGAAGAAGATTGCGGAAAAGGCGAGCGAGCTAACGGCGGCGATGACGCGGCTGCTGATGTTTTCAAAGTCTAGCATAATTGTGTTTCCCTTTGTCTGTTCGGAGAGACTGTCTCACCGATGCCAACTACTTTGCAGAGGCCGTGCCAGTTTTAAAAAATGGCGGAATTCTGGGGTTTTCCGCCAGAAACAGCGTTTCTGAAATATTAACG
>JAHDDJ010000242.1 GCA_020629385.1 Erythrobacter sp. | reverse complement strand
GGCGGAACCTATACGATTGCAGGAACGGACGAAGCAGCGACCGGATTTTCGCTTTATATTGACCGCCTGATTGACGCGCTCGACAATCCGCCGTCGCGTCAAACGGTATTCCTGCCCTTGGACCATGACACTGCGGCTGCGGCAGCGCTACGTGCCAAAGGCTGGCGCACTCGTGCAGCGCTCAGTGAGCTAGATGACGCGGTGACCCTAAAATGTTCGCATCGGCTGGAAGGTACAGAAGCGGTTGCGCTTTAAGTCCCCGGCGCTTTCATGAAGCCAAGATCGGGGTTGGCGAAGCGGCCGATATTGGGTGACACGCTGGGTAATTCCGATTGCGAAACCCCGAACCATTTGGCCAGCGTCGCCGAATATTCATCGACCGATGCCGTAGGCAGCAAGCGTCCTCTGCCGACCTGATCGTCGCTGTCGACCGATACTTTGGGTGCTGTCCCGAAGAAGCGTCCGCCATTGACTGCGCCACCCAGAATGAAGTGGTGGCTACCCCAGCCATGGTCGGTGCCATCACCGTTCGATGCGAGCGTGCGGCCGAAATCGGATGCGGTGAATGTGGTCACCTGATTGGCGACACCCAGCTCTTCCATAGCGCGCTGGAATGTGTCCATCGCATTGTCGACCACGCCCAACAGACCTTCATGCGATCCGATCAATCCGTCATGATGATCGAACCCGCCGATAGACACCATAAACACCTGCCGTGTCACACCCAGATTGCCGCGCGCGCCGATCAGCCGAGCGACGACTGCGAGCTGGCTGTCGAGGCTGCCTGAACCAAATTGTGTGCTCAGCGTGCTGCTGTTGAGAGCGTCCGTTACGAACCCGCCATATTCGACCGAGCGTGCTGTTGTTTGCGCGTAGTCTGCTTCCAGCACATGACCGTGATGGGTGGTCAGCAAAGAACCCAGTGCGGTGCTGGCTGCATCGGAGGAATAGAGGCGGCGATTGATACCTCCAATCAGCACCGCGCCGTTGCGGGAGACCTGATACGGCATCGCCTGTTCGCCCGACAGGAAGACGGCATTTCCGGTCGCATTGATCGCGGTGAACATCGAATTGCGATTGCTCGACAGAGCAAGATCGCCCATCCGTCCGCCCCATCCGGTGACAGACCCTTCGGGCTGAGAGGACTGCCAGGTCGATTGCTGGTCATTATGCGAAAACAGCTTGGCCGGGCGCGGGAAGCTGGAATTGTTGCCGCTTTCATATTGCGCCTTGGTCAGCGGCACGACCAGCGGCCCGACATTCAGCAGCGGCGCCATCTGGCCTGCATCGAAGCGCGCTTTCATACGCGGCATTGTCGGTGCAAGCGCATAGCGGATGTCGTCGGTCAGAACCTGTTCGTCGGGCTGCATCAGCACCGAATTGGCTAGGCTCGCACGTGATAGCGCAATGCCGGGTTCGCCGTTCCCGCCGCCGCGAATGGCTTGATAGCGGGCGTAGTTTGCCTCGTCATACGGGATCAGCGTGTTGCCGTAATCATTGCCGCCATACATGAAGACGCAGACCAGCGCTTTGTACCCGTCGGTCGCGTCAAACGCTGCCGCCTCGCCAATGCCGGCAAGGCCCATCGCATAGGATGACGCAGCGCCTGCCACCGCAAGCTGGCTGGAACGGCGCATGAAAGCGCGGCGGGAGATTTCGTTGCTTTTTCCGATAAACATCAGCCGCGCCCCTTATTTCTGGACCAGATAATCATTGGACACCATCACCAGCAGCACCGCGATATGGATGCGCCTCAGCTTGGTGGCTTCGTCGCTGGCTTCGGTCACCTCCTGATCGTTCAGCGCGGTCAGGATTGTGTTCTTGGTGGTCTGGGTGAGCTGCTGGCCAGTCAGGACCAGATCGAGCCGGTCGAGAAGGGCGCTTGCATCGTGGGCGATCGCGAGTTCATCGGTGTAGCGCGCCTGGACATCGCGCACCCAGAACCCGCGCCCGTCAATCGTACGCTCCATGAAATTGACATAGGTCGCGACCGAGGTTTCGTTGACGATCTGGAATTCCGGCGCGACCATACTGTTGGCTGCTGCCTGCGAGTTGGCGGGTACGTAACCCGGACGGAAGAAGTTGAACACTGATGGGGATCGCAGCGGTGCCTGGCCCAACCTGTTTGACACGTCCGACAAGTCACGGATATCCCAATTCCCGCTGGCCGATTGCGCGCCGAACGAACGGCCCCATTGCGCGAAACGGACAATCGGTTCGCGCAATTTGCCGAAGGTCTGGCTCGACAATCCGGCATCCGAAATCGCCTCGTCGTCGAGCAGGATCGCCTTGAACACAGCACGCAGATCGCCGCGCACACCGGAGCCGTTATTGTTGAACACACCCGCAACGCGGCTGACATAGGCGGGGCTGGGATTGCTGGTGACCAGCCGCTGGATCATCTGCTTGCCGAAGAACGGGCCGACATTGGGGTGGTTGAATATCGCATTCAGTGTCAGACGCAGGGTTTCGGTCGCTCCGGTTCCTGCCGGGATCGTGATGCCGAGGAAGCTTTTTTCCTCGTCCGAATGGAAGCTCTCGGTGCGCGGCCTGCGCCATTTGGACGGGTCCGCCGTCATCGGCTGGCGGGCGTAATCCGGATCGGGGACCATGAAATTCGGATTGTCCACCGCCGGAGTGAAGCCGATACCGGTGTAATCGTAATCATAACCGGTGAAGGCCTTGGCGATGCCGGTCACATCTTCGTTGGTATAGGTTTCCAGCGCGGTGCCATCCGATGCCGTGCGCACGGTGCCATCCTGATTGAGCTCAAACAATCCGATGGAAAACAGTTGCAGGATTTCCCGCCCGAAATTCTCGTCAGCCACGCGGCCCGTACGCGGATCGGCTTTGCGATTGCCCAGCGTATTCAGGAACACGCCCATGGCGGGGTTGAGCGTGATATCTTCCAGCAAGTCGCGGAAATTGCCGAAGGCGCGGTTGTTGAGGATATCCCAATAGGCCCCCATCGCCTGACTGCGCCAGGTGATGTTGAGATTGTTGAGCGAGACAACGAAAAATTCCGAAAGCGCCAACGCCACGCGTTTGCGCACCATGCTGCTGCCGCTGATCAGCTGGCTCCACACCATATTGTCGGCGGGTGTGCGCGAGAAATAATAGCGGTTGGCATCGACTGCATCGAAACCCCGTGCAGCAAAGAACTGGGCCGCAGACTGGCTGTTTTGCGCATTCATCTGGGCGTCGAGCCATGGCTCGTATCCATCGCGCTTCACAGCTTCGACAGTGGCTGGTGAAGTCGCAAACCCCGCGCGCAGAATGAAACGTGCGGCCTGCGCATCTGTGGAAGGCTTGAGCACGGTCGGAGGCGGATTTCCGCCGCCTCCACCGCCGCCAATAGGGCCTCCGCCCGAACCGCCGCCAGAGTCTCCGCCGCCGCAAGCCGCTGTTGCTGTCGCAAGAGCGGCGAGCGTGCCTGCCGACTTTAACGAAAGCCCGCCGCTATCGGTGCTTTCGGTTTTGGAAAGTG
>JAHDDJ010000241.1 GCA_020629385.1 Erythrobacter sp. | reverse complement strand
CGCTTCACATTTTCATCTGCCACCAGGTCTTGCGGCGTGCCTGCGAACAGAACCTGTCCGCCATAGATAATGCAGGCGCGGTCGACGATTTCCAGCGTTTCGCGGACATTGTGGTCGGTAATCAGCACCCCGATACCGCGTGTCTTCAGATCCTTCACCAGATCGCGAATATCGCTGATCGAAAGCGGATCAATGCCGGCAAAAGGTTCGTCGAGCAGCATGATGGAAGGCTTTGCGGCCAGTGCGCGCGCGATTTCACAGCGCCGCCGCTCACCGCCCGAAAGCGCCATGGCAGGCGATGCGCGCAGACGGGTAAGACCGAATTCGTCCAGCAGGCGTTCCAGCTCGGCAGATCGGGTTTCCGGATCGGGCTCCACCATCTCCAGCACGCAATTGATATTCTGCTCGACCGTCATGCCGCGGAAAATGCTGGTTTCCTGCGGCAGATAACCAAGGCCCAAGATCGCACGACGATACATCGGCAGCTTGGTTACGTCTTCGCCGTCCATCAGGATACGGCCAGCATCGGGGCGGACCAAACCCATTATGGAGTAAAAACAGGTGGTCTTCCCGGCACCGTTTGGTCCGAGCAGGCCGAGCACTTCACCCTTGCCGACTGTCAGCGAGATGTCGGTCAGAACGGCCCGTTTGTCGTAGCTTTTGGCGATCGAAATTACTTCCAGTCCGCCATTGGGCAGAGGGGTGCTGGCATCCGCTGAGGAAGGCCGTTCTTCGGTGTCCTGCATAGTCATGTCACCATACTTAGCATTGCGAGTCGCCTTGAAAAGCCCCGTTGGGTGCAAATTGGCAGGATTCGTGCATGACACTCATATCTCGCTGTAAACCATACACCATGTTGCATTTTGGTTACCGCGCTTGATTGTCGGACGAATCCTTGAAATACTCCGACTCGGAAGAGGACACAGCCTGGAAGCAGGCGACATCTGGGGAGATGGATATGAACAAGACGCTCGATAAAGCGCATGGATCAGTTCGAAGTCATGCGCGTGACTGGCGCAAAAGCATGAGCGATAATGTCGCTTATGCGCTAATTGTTTATACAGCTCTCCACATATTCGCGACGGTCGGCGCGATGAAAGAAACCGGCATGAAATCCATGGCGCTGCTTGCGCTGGTGGTGCTGATTGCCGCGATCATTCCGGCCTGCCGCAAGTTCGAGCGTCGCTGGCGTGACCTGACTGATGAGCAGGCAACCGATCCGTCCTATGCGTCGGCATTCCGGCGTGACCAGATCACTGTCTGGTTGCTGGCCCTTGGTCTGCCTTTCGCGTTGACCGCTTTGTTCAAGGCGATCGCTGCATTCATGTAAGGACGCTGTTGCGGGGTTTCGTCCTGCGCCATTGCTCCCAAGGATGCAGGCTACTACCTGCATGACATGATTACTCCCCAACAGGCGTGCGATCGCTGCGCGCAACTTATAGACCTTGCGGTCCGTCATGGCGCAGATGCTGCAGATGCGGTGACGGCTGGCAGTTCATCGGAAAGCGTCACCGTCCGGTTGGGTGCGCTCGAGGATGTCGAGCGATCCGAAGGTGAGGAAATCGGGCTGCGCGTGTTTGTCGGTTCCCGCTCCGCTTCGATAAGCACAAGCGACTTTTCCGATAGCGCCTTGGCCGAAATGGCAGAGCGCGCTGTGGCCATGGCCAAGCTTGCACCGGAAGACCCCTATGCAGGATTAGCGCCGGAAGAGATGCTCGCCAGCGGACCATTTGCCGATTTCGATCTGGCCGATCCGGCAGAGCCGTCTCCGACCCGATTGCGTGAACGTGCTTTGGAGGTCGAAGATAGTGCGCGGAGCGTACATGGGGTGACCAATAGCGCGGGTGCAAGCGCGGGGTTCGGCCGCTCTGTTTCTGCGCTGGTGACCAGTCATGGTTTTTCTGCGGGTTATGAAGCCACTTCGCACAGCCTGAGTGCAAGCATGATTGCGGGCGAAGGCGACGCTATGCAGCGGGACTACGAGTATCGTGTGGCGCGTCACCTTGAGGATGTTCCGGCGGCTACCGAGATTGGCCGCGAGGCAGGTCAGCGCGCAGTGGCGCGGCTGAACCCTGCACGTCTTTCGAGCGGAGCCATGCCGGTCGTGTTTGATCCGCGTGTGAGTGGCGGGTTGATCGGTCACCTGATCGGCGCGATGAGCGGTATGGCTATTGCGCGCCGTTCCAGCTTTCTACTCGATAGGCTGGATGATCCCGTTTTCCAGTCTGCAATCTCCATCCACGAGAACCCGCATTTGCGGCGCGGCGTCCGATCACGCCCGTTCGATGGCGAGGGCCTGGCGACGCAGCCACGTGATCTGGTCAAGGATGGCAAAGTGACCGGCTGGCTGCTCAATGCTGCATCCGCACGCCAATTGGGCTTGCCGCTGACCGGGCACGCTGCGCGTGGTGGCAGCGGTGCCCCCGGGATTTCGGCCAGCAATATCCATCTCGCAGCTGGCGCTCACAGCGTCGAAGACCTGATCGCTGATATTGACGACGGCGTGCTGGTCAATGAACTGATCGGTCAGGGCGTTAATGCGATCACCGGCGACTACAGCCGCGGTGCATCCGGCTTCCGCATTCGCAACGGACAAGTGGCCGAGCCAGTATCCGAATTCACGATTGCAGGGAACTTGCTGGATATGTTCGCCGCTTTAACGCCCGCAGATGATCTGGAAATGTACCGGTCAATCAATGCGCCGACCGTGCGGATCGACGGCATGACTGCCGCTGGCGGTTAATTCTCTTTCTGGGCCAGCTCGATCGCTTCAAGAACAATCTTTTTCGCTTCTTCGGCATCGCCCCAATCGCCGATACGCACCCACTTCTCTTCTTCAAGATCCTTGTAGTGGGTGAAGAAGTGTTCGATCTGCTGCAGCACGATGCTCGGTAGATCCTGACGTTCACCGACATCGGCGTAGTAGGGGAAGGTCGTGTCCACTGGCACGCAGATCAGCTTTTCATCACCGCCATGCTCGTCTTCCAGTTTGAGCACACCAATCGGGCGTGCGCGCACGACGCAGCCTGCGATAAACGGGCTGCGGGCAATCACCAGCGCGTCGAGCGGATCGCCATCGGGGCTGAGTGTGTGCGGGACGAAGCCGTAATTGGCCGGATAGCGCATCGGCGTATGCAGAATCCGGTCGACAAACAGCGCGCCCGATGCCTTGTCGAATTCATACTTCACCGGTTCGCCGCCGGTGGGTACTTCGATAATGACGTTGAGGCTTTCGGGCGGATTGTCGCCGATGCTGATCTTGCTGATATCCATGGGGGCAGGTCTTTCGTCGATTTCTTGGGCTGATTTTGCCGATATAGCAGCGCGGGGCCGCTGTGTTGATGCGCCATTAGTCGCAGGATTGGCGCAGGCCAAGACAGAAAATGCTGCACTGCGGCAAAATGGATTGAGGGCAAGGTGAATATTGCGGGCGCTGCCGCAACAGCCTAAGCGCGCCTCATGAGTAAAAATACCCCCAAAGCGATCCGCGGCACGCAGGA
>JAHDDJ010000240.1 GCA_020629385.1 Erythrobacter sp. | reverse complement strand
CCGACAGACTCGGTCACGCTCGCGCTGCGCAAGGTTCTGGATGCCAAGCCCGATGTCATCCTGTCGGGTGTCAATCGCGGCGCCAATCTGGGCGATGACATTACCTATTCCGGCACCGTATCGGCCGCTATCGAAGGGGCGCTGGCCGGGGTTCGCTCCATTGCTCTCAGTCAGGTGCTGAACCGCGATGCAGATCATGAACAATTCGACGCGACGCGGAAATGGGGTGCCAAGGCCGTCGCGCCGCTGCTCGATGCGCCATTACCATCCAGAACACTGATAAATGTAAACTTTCCTCCGCTTCCCGGCGAAAGGGTTGCAGGGATTCGCGCAGTGCGGCAAGGTTTCCATGACTACGAACGCGGCTCGGTAGTCGAAGGGCGCGACCCGCGCGGTTTGCCCTATTACTGGTTCGGGCTGCACCCGATCGAACATACGCTCGATCACGGGACTGACTTGGAAGCGATTGACGAGGGTTTTGTATCGGTGACCCCGCTGCAGCTGGATCTCACCCATCATTCCTCGCTCGGCGCTTTGGCGGAAAGGTACGAGGCATGAAGCGACTGGTTCTTCTGGCATTGGCCCCGCTGCTGCTGGCAGCAAACGACCCTGAAACGGCGACCGAACATGTCGTGCAGGAAGGCGAAACGCTGGGCGGGATCGCGAACCGCGCAAAGGTGCCTGCAGCAGTGATTGCTGCCGCCAACGGGCTGGTCGAGCCCTATAATGTCCGCGTGGGCCAGAAATTGCAGATTCCGCGCCAGCGGGTGCATGTGGTGAAAGAGGGCGATACCGGTTTCAGCATTGCCCAGAAATACGGCGTGCCGTTCACCAATATTGCAATCGCGAATGGCATCGAAGAACCCTACACCATCAAGCTTGGTCAGAAGCTGATTATCCCGGCGGTTCTAAAAGCCCCGGTGACGCCGCAAGCGCCGCGGACCGAGCCCTATTTCCGGTGGCCGCATGACGGGCGGGTTATGCTGGGCTTTTCGCTGAAAGACGATGGTACGGGCCATGACGGGCTCGATTTCGCCGCCAACCGAGGCGACATGGTCCGTGCTTCCTCCAGCGGCTCTGTCGTGTACGCACAGAAAGATTCCGGCCGGTTCGGCAATCTGGTGGTCATTGACCACGGCAATGGCTGGCGCACCCGCTACGGCCATCTGGACCGCATCACTGTAAAGCTGGGGGATGTGGTCAAGACCGGAGAACGGATCGGCATCGCCGGTGATGATGGCACGGCTACGCGGATCGAATTGCATTTCGAGATCATGAAAGACAACAAGCGGATTGACCCGAAGAGCAAGCTGCCGCAACGCTAATCGCCAATGAGTGACAAAATTGACCGCATTGTGAAGCCGGGTAACAGGCGCCGTTTGCGCGGCAAGCAATTCCAGCCTTTGCGCCGTGCTGTCAAAGTCCCCGTTTGGGGTGATCTGGGCATCCGTCTGGGGCTTGCTCTGCTGTTGCTCGGTATCGTCATCCTGATCCACTGGTGGGATCGCGAAGGGCTGGTCGACAATCTGGATGGCGAAGTCAGCTTCCTCGATGTCGTCTATTTCACCATGATTTCGGTGACCACCACCGGCTTTGGTGACATCGCCCCGATCAGCGACCGGGCCCGGCTGGTCGAAGCGGTTATCGTGACGCCGATCCGGTTCGCGGTGTTTTTTATATTCGTAGGCACTGCCTATAATTTCATCATGAAGCGTAGCTGGGAGAAGTTTCGCATGAAGCGTATTCAAGAGCAGCTTTCCGGCCATATCGTGGTGCTGGGCTATGGCGTATCCGGATCGGAATCGGTCGCTGAACTTATCGAACGTGGTACCGAGCCAAGCGATATCGTTGTCATCGATCCTAGCGAAGAAAGGCTCGCAGAGGCCGAGAAGCTGGGCTGCAATGTCATGGCCGCCGATGCCACCCGCGACGAAACGCTCAACGCTGTGCGCATTACCGAGGCCAGAAACGTACTGGTGTCCGCAGGGCGCGACGATACCTCGATCCTTATTGTACTGACCGTGCGCCATCTGGCTCCTGATCTGCCGATCAGCGTGGTCGTGCGTGCGGACGATAACGAGGTTCTGGCGCGTCAGGCTGGTGCCAACAACGTGATCAATCCGGTGCGCTTCACAGGATTGCTGCTCGCAGGCTCTGCCAAAGGCGCGCATATTGCCGATTATCTGGCCGATCTGGCATCGGTGACCGGCCGGGTGCAACTGGTCGAGCGTGAAATCACCGAAGAGGAATGCGGCTGCGCAATTACAGAATTACGCACCGGCGGGCGCGGACTGCGCGTCTATCGTGGTGGCCGCGTGCTCGGATTCTGGGAAGACGAATGCCAGAATTTGCAGCCCGGCGACATCGTCGTCGAAATCGTACCGACCGAAAGCGGTGAAGAGCGCGGCGACGGCCATAATGGCAAGCCTGCTGCGGCTTGATCAGGCAGCCGGGCCGCGCTCCTCTCTTTGCCCGTTAAGGCATGTAGGCGTGGACTAGGCCCATCGCGATGTAGAACAAGATCCAATACCCCGCGTCGATAAAGAACAGCGCCTTGCCCTTCTGGCTGAACAAATAATTGGTGCCCAGCGCCGGAATGATGAACCCGATGGCAACGCCGAACGCGGTCATCACTTTGGCCAGCACAGACAGGTTTGCATCGAGATCGGCATAAGTTCCAAACGTGTGCGCCAGCGTCCAGCTGGCGATCAGCGAGAACACAAACGCGCCGCCATAGATCAGGCCCATATTGCCTTCCTTGATCTGCTCTTCGGTCAGGCCGACTGCGCCCATCCATTTCTTGCCCATAATCGGCCCGTACCAGATACCGCCGACAACAAAGCCACATACGGCTGCCAGCACGATCGCCAGCCAGTTTACTTCAAACATGATTTCCCCTCCCCGTGATATCCGGCCCAAAATTACCGGAATTGCGACCCGGTTCGCACGGTCTAGCGCAAAACACCAATCGGGTGTAGAGGCGCGCCCACCTATGAACAGCACCACCACTCTCCCCGAGGCCAAGAAGGTCGGTATGGTCAGCCTCGGCTGTCCCAAGGCACTGGTCGATTCCGAGCGTATTCTCACCCGCCTGCGCGCAGACGGATATGCCATGAGCCCCGACTATGCTGGCGCGGATGTGGTGCTCGTCAATACCTGCGGCTTTCTCGACAGTGCCAAGGAAGAAAGCCTTGCGGCTATCGGAGAGGCCATCGCCGAAAACGGCCGCGTGATCGTGACCGGCTGCATGGGCGAGGAGGCGGACGCGATCCGCGCTGCGCATCCGCAAGTCCTGGCAGTGACCGGGGCGCATCAATACGAGCAGGTCGTCGAGGCGGTGCACACCCACGCACCGCCATCGCAAGGCCCGTTTGTCGACCTGATCCCGCAGCCTTCCGAAGCCGATATCAAACTCACGCCGCGCCATTACAGCTACCTCAAGATTTCAGAGGGCTGTAACCACTCCTGCGCCTTCTGCATCATTCCCGATCTGCGCGGGAAGCTGGCCAGCCGCCGGATCGACGCGGTGCTGCGCGAGGC
>JAHDDJ010000239.1 GCA_020629385.1 Erythrobacter sp. | reverse complement strand
GCCAGACGGTCGAGAAGGACAGCGGCCCGATCCGCCTGTTCGCGCCCGAAGGCACTGCCGGACAGCAATTCGCGCAATTCGGCTGGGTCGGCGAAGGGGTCACGGTGCCCAATGCCAAGACCGTATGGCAGGCTGAAGGCGGCCCGCTGAGCGAGAGCAGCCCGGTCACTTTGCGGCACGACAATGGCGAGGGGCAGCTCTTCACCATCGAGCTGTCTATTGACGAGCATTACATGATCACCGCTAGGCAGACCGTTGCCAACACCGCCGAAGGTCCGGTGGTGGTACGCCCCTATGGCTTCCTCAACCGCACCAGCACCAATGCCAGCGCTTCGACCTGGAATGTCCATTCCGGGCCGATTGGCAATTTTGACGAGGCGGTGCAGTTCGGCCCCGATTATGATGATCTGGCCGATGATGCTGCCGAAGGTCAGACTGAAGGCCGCGCCGCGTGGCTTGGTTTCACCGATATCTACTGGATGTCTGCCCTGATCCCGCAGGCCGAAAGCAACGCGCAGACCGAGTTCCGCGCGCTTGGCAACAATATCTTCCGCGCCGATATGATCTATCAGCCTGTTACCGTGGGCGCAGGCAAGCAGGTCACGCGCACCACGCAATTGTTTGCAGGGGCCAAGGAAAGCGCGATCCTCGACGAATATGAAGCCACTGGCATCGACAAATTCGGCAAGGCGATTGACTGGGGCTGGTTCTCCATGATCGCGTGGCCGATCTGGTGGCTGCTGACCAAACTCTTCAGCGTCGTCGGCAATTTCGGTGTCGCGATCATTCTGCTGACCGTTCTGATCCGTCTGGTGCTGTTCCCCATCGCGCAGAAGCAGTTTGCTTCCATGGCTGCGATGAAAGCCATCCAGCCGAAGATGAAAAAGATCCAGGAACGCTACAAGGATGACAAGCAGAAGCAGCAACAGGAAATTATGGCGCTGTACAAGAAGGAAAAGGTCAATCCGCTGGCTGGCTGCCTTCCGATCCTGATCCAGATCCCGATTTTCTTCGCGCTGTATAAAACGCTGATCCTTGCCATCGAAATGCGGCACCAGCCTTTCGTCCTGTGGCTGAAGGATTTGTCCGCGCCCGATCCGGCACATCTGCTCAACCTGTTCGGCCTGTTACCGTTCGAGGTACACCCGTTCCTCGCCATCGGTCCGTTGGCTATCCTGTTGGGCGTCACCATGTGGCTGACTTTCAAGATGAACCCGACCGCGATGGACCCGATCCAGCAGCAGATTTTCAACATCATGCCATGGATGCTGATGTTCGTCATGGCACCGTTTGCTGCGGGCTTGCTGCTCTACTGGGTAACCAACAACGTGCTGACGCTGGCGCAGCAAAGCTACCTCTATTCCAAACACCCGCAATTGCGCGCGGCGGCGGAGAAAGAGAAGGCTGACAAGGCGGCAGCGGCTGCGCGGGAAGCGAAGGGCTAGTGGCCAAGGCGCTTAGCCCTGAAGAACTGGAAGCGCAGGAGGAGGCCGAGAAAGCCGCCCTCGCAAAACGTGCGTCCAAGCTGTTTTCGGGGCGGGTGGATTTTCTGCTATCCGCACCGCAGCTGAAGTTCCTGCCTGAACCGACCGTGCCGGAAATCGCCTTCTGCGGCCGGTCCAACGTCGGCAAGTCCAGCCTGCTCAATGCGATCACCGGCCGCAAAGGCATTGCGCGTGCATCGGTGACGCCAGGCCGAACGCAGGAACTCAACATCTTCGAGGTGGGCGAGCCTACTCTGTTCCGGCTGGTCGACATGCCCGGTTACGGCTTTGCCAAAGCGCCTTTGAAAGTGGTCGAAAACTGGAAGAAGCTGGTGCGGACCTATCTGAAAGGCCGTCAGGTTCTCCATCGCACATTGGTGCTGGTTGATAGCCGCCACGGCCTGAAAGAGGTCGACCGCGAGATGATGCGGATGCTCGATGAAACTGCCGTCAGCTACCGCGTGGTTCTGACCAAAGCGGACAAGATCAAGGCCAGCGCGCTAGAGGCCGTAGCCACAAAAACTGCCGAGGAAATGGCCAAGCACCCCGCAGCCTATCCCGAACTGCACATCACCAGCGCCGAAAAAGGCATGGGCATTGCAGAGCTAAGGGCTGCGGTGCTCGGGGACGCAGGAGTTTAATCCCTTTCGTCATTGCGAAGAGCCGGGAGGCGACGCGGCAATCCAGGGCGGCTGTGCTCCGATGCTCTGGATTGCTTCGCTGCGCTCGCAATGACGAAAAAAGCTGTGCGGGATGTGCTCTTCACAATCCCAGCACATGTTTGGCGATAATGTTGCGCTGGATTTCGTTGGTGCCGCCATAGATGCTTTGCGCGCGGGTGCCGAAATAGGTGGCGATGCCGGGCGCTGCGAAGGCGTTATGGCCGGTCCAGTCCGGGCTGACGCTGTCGGCGAATTTGCGCAAGCCATGCTCCGCCGCAGCGACCCAGAACAATTCGGTGATTTCCTGCGCGGTTTCGGTGGCCATGATCTTCAGGATCGAGGCTTCTTTGCCCGGCGCGCCGCCATCGCTGACGGCTGACAACACGCGCAGCACGGTAATTTCCAGCGCATCGACCTTCATTTCTACCGCGCTCAGCCGTGCAGCAAATGCGCGCTCGTCGATCAGACGGGCATTGCCGCCGGTCGGGATATGCGAGGCGATGGCGCGGATATTGGCAAGTTGCGCGCGCTTGCCCCCGATCCGCGCATAGGATGTCCGCTCGTTACCCAGCAGATATTGCGAATAGGTCCAGCCCTTGCCTTCCTCGCCGATGCGGTTCGAGACGGGCACGCGCACATCGACAAAATCGACCTGGCTCAGGTGATATTTCCCGTCGATCGAGATGATCGGTTTGACCGTGACCCCGGGCTGATCCAGCTCTGCGCAAATAAAGGTAATGCCGAGCTGCTTTTTGGCTTCCTGCGATGTGCGCGTCAGCAAGAAAATCCAGTCGGCATGGTTGGCAGCCGAAGTCCAGATCTTGGTGCCGTTGAGCACATATTCATCGCCGTCCTGCACCGCGGAAAATTGCAGCGAGGCAAGGTCCGAGCCTGCCTCCGGTTCGCTGTACCCCTGGGCCCAGCCGACAGAGCCATCGGCGATTCCGGGCAGCCAGCGCGCTTTCTGCTCTTCGCTGCCGAAAGTGTAGACGACCGGCCCGACATAGACGACGCCCATCGGCGTGACTGTGGGCGCACCGGCGCGTTCCAGCTCTTCGTCGAAAATATACTGTTCCTCGATGCTCCAGCCGGGGCCGCCATGTTCTTTCGGCCATGCGCTGGCGAGCCAGCCCTTGGCGCCAAGCGCCATTTCGGCACGCCGTACATCGGGCGTGGTCAGGCTCTCGCCTCGCGCGACTTTTTCAAGAATATCCTTGGGATATTCGTGGGCGAACCACGACCGCACGTCTTCACGAAACTGTTCGAGTGCCGGATCAAAATCGAGGTTCATAGGTCGGGTCCATCTGCGGTTTGAACCACGCTCTCACATTCATGGCAGCAAGCCAAGTCCGTCTTGCTGGCTAACTATGGGGCTTATCAGGCACCGCCGCCAAGCGCGAAGGGTGGTGTGGCGACTTTTCGGCAAATG
>JAHDDJ010000238.1 GCA_020629385.1 Erythrobacter sp. | reverse complement strand
ACGGCGACCCCGAAACCGACTACCCCGCCGCAGGATTCCCTCAAGGATGGCGGCAGCTGTTCTCAGGCGGCGAAACCGGAACCGAAACTTGGATCATCCAAAACGACACTAACGGTGTGCCCCAGTGGCACCAGATCGCTTAGGAGGCGAAAAATGGCTTGTTGTAACGCAATATTCGAAAGGTGCGCCCCTAACGGCGACACCGTAATAGGGATTCTAGACGCTTCGGCAGGGGTAACTACTTACAAAAACGTTGATGGTACTGACTGGGTTGGCGACCCCGCCGACCTGGGTTCTTGTGGCGGCGGGGACGTTATACAAAAAGTTGACGCTGATGGAGAACAGACGCCATTCGACCCCGTTACTGACTGCGTACCTCAAGGGGCTATCCAAAGGATAGTCGACCATCACTCGGATGATATTACTTCTGACGGGTGCGCCCCGGCGGATTTAGTGCTTCATCGTTCGCTTGTAATCGGTGATGACCATGTCGGCGGTTCTACCGGAGTGGGAGGATCAAAATTTATCGGCACCTCGGGCGTTGATAGTGACGACACTGCCGTTACTGGCGTTACCACTCACCACATAATGGCGCTAGTAGCAGGCGAAAATTCAACCGTTTCGGCTGGTCCTTCCGCAGCGGCAGGAGTCAGAGATACCGATGTAACTGGCAATCGTAGCTTCGCAGGAGGTTCTACCGGATCGACTGCTTCCGGTGCTGTGTCATCTCTTCTTTCTTCAAACGCTGGCGTTTCTTCAGGCACTCTTTCTACGACTATCGCTTCGGAGCGTACAAGCTCGATAGGTAGGGCTAGCTCTTCTGTAGGATCTGCGGATTCGACGGCGACGGGCGACTACTCACAAGTAAACACATCTCTGAATAGCACCGCTTCCGGCATTAGATCGTCTGTTATTTCTTCTTTGGCTTCTGAAGCTTCCGGTCAGCGGTCCAACGTCACGGCTTCGGCAAGGTCTTTCGCCGCTGCTAACTCTACTTTCGCGGCGGCTAGTAAAGACGCTACCGCTTCTGGTGTTGGTTCTTCCGTGATCTCGGCGGCGGATTCGACGGCTGGCGGTCAGAACGACTCGGTGATTTCATCTGCTTCTGCGAACATGGCGGCGGGTACGACGCTTTCATCTGTGATCGCTTCCTCTGGCGTTTCGGTGCTTGACACAGGGCCTTCCGACAGTTCAACGCTTTCTATCATCAGCTCAAAAATTGGTGTATCGGTAGCGGGATCAACTAGTTCGGCTATTGGAGTTACAACTAGCGCAGCGGGCGTCCCCGCTGTGCTTGCCGGTAATAACAGCCTTATGGCGGCTTCGCATGGCCCGACTATCACAGGAGACCGCGCTTTTATAGCAGCGACGATTGACGCTACTGTCACAACTAACACGTCCGCAGCTATAGCAGGCGTGGGTGGGGTAGTCAGCGATACACAATCTATATCTCTTTCTGGAGGTCAAGCTACAACCGGGACCCCCGGAACTTTCGCACACGGCAACGGCGGCGCTAACCCTACCTTCACGGCGGGGACACACGTCGGGTTCCGCGGAGCGGCACCACAACCCGCAAGAACAGTTGCGACGCTAGCAGACGTGATTCTCGCTCTTAAAGAACAAGGTCTAGCCGCCTAATGAACTATCCAATACGAAAAAACTTAGGTTTTCTAAATGTTCTAGATTTCGGTGCCGACCCAACCGGAGCTACAGATTCCTCGGACGCTTTCCTAGACGCATACACCTATGCGGTGAACTCCGACCACGGGTTAGGTATCCACAACGCTGACAAAATATCTAGAATCACAATAGCAGTACCAACCGGTAAGTTTTTAATAAATAAACCGGGCAGCCTTATGAAAAGCGGTGTAGGCGACAAGCAAGTAGGCGCTAACTTCAGGGGAACCCCGAACTCTGTAATAATCTGGGACGGCCCGGACGACACCTATCTTATGGAAAACGACCGCCATGTAGGGATGGTAGTCGAAAACCTGATTTTTGAATCTGCTAACCCGGCCTCACATTTCATGAGATCCGATTCCACGACAACAGTCGTGGGTCTTATGCGTTTCAACGGGTGTCGTTGGAGGGGCAACTGGGCGCGCGGATTTCACATGTTCGGCGGAAATCTGAACTCTGACAACATTTGGGAATCTTGCAGAATATCGGGCACTTTCACAGAAGCGTTTTTAGATGTACCGGCGGCTACAGGCTCTGACCAGGAAATTATTCACGATTTCTATTCTTGTTCTATATGGATGGGGCAAAACTCTACTTTTGCCCGTATGGGTAAGGGTGGAGATATCTCTATCCGTAGCGGCTCGCTGATAGCCTTAAGCGATGGCGTTCTTTTCTTTGATCTGATAGGCAATGCCCACGGCCAAGGGTCTACTAATCTGCTAATCGATTCGGTACACGTCGAGCTTAAACGAGCCGACTCTCGAATGATAAATTGTGATTGGGAAACCGGAAATATCCTATTCCACAACATCGATGAATCGGCCAACACTTCGGCTGTGGTCAATGGCATAACGCATAGGTACGCCATTGACGCAGCAGGCCCAACAATAAAGTATGATAATTGCCGGTTGGCGGGTGACCATGAGTACCGGTTTGGTTCGGGATCGCACGCATACGATCGTCGGATTGTTTACGAAAGCTGCGAATTTCTGCACCACGTAGAGCCACGTGAAGCCATAACAACGTCGGTTGTAGGTGGGGTGGATCTAGGTTCTTTAGCCCCGATCGATATAGATTTATGTTCGGGAAAGAAAACATTAGCCAACAGCATTTTCGAAACATCAGGAACTCTGAACTGGTCGGTTTCCTCCCAATCACCTATGAAAAGGCGGGCCGTAGCGGTAAACACGCCACAAGGAATGTTGCCTGCCCTAGGTGGAACTACCACGGTTAAACTGCCATTGGGTGCTTTAATCATCGGTGTTATATGGAAATCTGGAGCCGGGTCTATGACCAGCACAAATACCAGCTGGGCCATGAGTCTAGAAACCGGTGAACTCATTCCAACAGTCCTAGACACTCTCTCCCCCGGAACCCCTCTAGCAGATGGGTACGAAAAACGTGTGCAGCTATGTTTCATAGCCGACAGCGACGACAAACGAACGATAACGGTCACCTCGGACGCTAACAAGAACGAAAGCAGCCCGTCCGAAATATGCATTGTTGAGTACTACGGATGATACAAATTAAATACTTAGACGGAATGTCAGAAACTTTCGACGCTCAAAGCTGGGAAATCAAAGGCGAATTTCTTCTATTAGCGAATACCGTAATCCCTATAAAAAATGTGCGCCGATGGAAATTAGAACCAGGCGATGCAGAAATAGAAAAAAGCGAGCCGACGAATGCCTGACTTATTAATGACAGTCACCAACGCTGGCGCAGTGTCGGTAACGCCAGCATGATACGCATTCGGTTTATCCACCTCGAAAAGTTGACCATACTCTGATGTCTTGCTGTGATTCTCAGACACTCCGAATCAACTACTGCGGTGAAGAGTTTGTTTTCGCTGATTGGGATGGCGATCAAATTATTGACGCCGATTTTTCCCCGCTAGAG
>JAHDDJ010000237.1 GCA_020629385.1 Erythrobacter sp. | reverse complement strand
TCGCCAAACACTGCACGCAAGCTCAGCAGGATCGGAAAGAACAAGGCGAGCAATGCCAGCGCCGGAATTGTCTGGACCAGACTTGCAAAACCCAGCGTAAGGCGCGCAACTGTTGCATTGCGGCTTGCCCACACGGCCAGCGGCAACGCCACAATTATTCCGAGCGCAATGGCCGAGGCTGCGAGTAGCACATGCGCGGCGAGTTTGTCGCCCAAACCCAGCAAGGCTTCGAGAATGGCATTCACTGTACGATCCCCGCCAGCGCCTTGGCCTGATCACGCGGCACAGCCACCAATTCTTGAGCCACGTCACCACCTTTGCCGGAAAGCAATTCAGCAGGCGTGCAGTCCGCCTCGATTGTCCCCGCTGCCATAACCAGCACGCGATCAGCCAGCAACAACGCCTCTGCCATATCATGCGTGACCATCACGGTCGTCAGGCCCAGACGGTCGTGCAAGGCGCGGACCCGCTTACCCAATGCATCGCGTGTAACCGGGTCGAGCGCACCAAAGGGTTCATCCATCAGCAGAATGTTCGGATCCGCCGCCAAGGCGCGCGCAACGCCGATCCGCTGCCGCTGACCGCCCGATAATTCATGCGGCATCCGGCCGGCATAACCGCCGTCCAGTTCGACTCCAACCAGCAGTTCGGCAACGCGCTCCGCAGAAAGGCGGGAACCGGCAACACGCGGCCCGATGCCGATATTCTCTGCCACTGTCATATGCGGAAACAGGCCAACGCCCTGGAATACGTAGCCAATTCTGCGGCGCAATTCGGACGGGTCGGCACAGCGCACATCCTCACCTTCGTACAGCACCGATCCGCTATCGGGTTCGACCAGCCGGTTGATGGTCTTGAGCAATGTCGATTTGCCCGATCCGGATGCGCCGACCAGGGCTATGAAACTGCCGCTTTCAATGTCCAGCGTGACATGATCGACAGCGACCACGTCACCGAACATTTTCAGCGTCTGGCGGAAAGACAGGGCATGATGATTGAAGGCCACCGCGCAACCCTATGGTGCGGGGCGGTAGAGGTCAAAGACTTACAGCTTGTCGACAGGAACGGTCAGAATTGCGGATAGTCCTTGCGTCTCGAATTCGCGGGTCAGTGTCCCGCCAAGCTGGCTTCCAACAGAGCGTTCGACAAGGCGTGAACCGAAACCGTCGCCACGATCCTCTTTCGGCGGGGGTCCCCCGCTTTCGCGCCATCTCATGACGACGGAATCATCGCGCAGGGATATTTCGATAGCCACCGAACCATTCGGAACCGAGAATGATCCGTATTTGGCGGAGTTGGTCGCCAGTTCGTGAAAAACAAGCGCCAGTGGGGTCGCCGATTTGGCGTTGACCGCGACATCCGCCCCTTCGAGCGAGAAGCGTGTTCCGCTGCGGTCGCCATATGGCTGCATCAGCTTTTCCAGCAAGCCGTGTAGCGTATCCCGCCTGTCTGTTTGCTCCTGTGTTACATAGGAGTGTGCCCGGTTCAGCGCCTGCAATGTGTCGGACACATCAGCGGTGAAATCCTCTGCGCCCGGATACTCTCGGCTTTTCAGCGCAACCAGTCCGCCGATCACCGCGAAGATGTTCTTGATCCGGTGCGACAGTTCCTTGGCCAGCAATCCGCGTGCCTCTGCCTGACGATGAGTATCTTCGATGTCGGTCAGCGTGCCGAACCATGTCCTTTCCCGCTCGTCGTGTGTGTCCACAGGCAAGACTCGGGTCAGGTGCCAGCGATAGGTGCCATCGTGCATTTTGAGCCGGAACTGTGCTTCGAACGGTTCGGCCTTCTCGAAAGTGTCGAACCAGTCGGTAAACAAGGGTTCGTGATCGTCGGGATGAACAAGAGAGCGCCAACTCTCCGCATTCACCGGGGCAGGCTCTCCGGTGGCTTCGGAAAATTTTGCATTGATATATTCGAAAGTGCCGTCGCTTCTGATTGAATAGGCAATATCGGGCAGACTATCGAATACAGTCCTAAGACGCTGCGCACCGAGTTCAAACTCGGCCTGTGCAGCCAGAATTTCGCGCCGGTGACGCAAACGCCGCATCACCGCTTGGGCGAGCGTCGACAGGCCTTTGCGCTGTAAAGCGGTTAGTCCATGTGGGCGCGGCTCGCGATCCACTACACATAGAGCGCCGAGAGGAGCGCCTTCATGGCTGATCAGCGGCTGACCGGCGTAGAAACGCACATGCTGCTTGCCGGTGACCAATGCAAAATCGGCAAAGCGCGGGTCCTGTGTGGCATCGGGAACTTCGAGAATTTCATGTTGAAGCATCGCATGGGCGCAAAAGCTTGTGCCGCGATTGGTTTCCCTGTCTTCAGATCCGATCCGGCTGAGAAAACGCTGCCGCTCGGCTTCGACCAGGCTGACCATGGCGGTGGGCGCCTCGCATAATTCTGCAGCGAATTCGGCAATCGAGGCCAGTTCCGGATCATCTTCGAGCGAGTCCAGACCGTATTCCCCGAGGATTTTCGCACGCACATCCTCGCCGGTCATATCGGCGGCGGGCGGAGCCTCCTCGGGCCAAGGATGAAGACGTTCGATGTCCATTGCGAATTTTGCAACTTCTAAGGTGAAAATCCTTTTACATCAATGACTTTAATGCGACTGAAAAATATCCTTTGAAATCAGTGGAACTGCAGGTTTGCGAGGCTTTGCAGGCTGGTCTATGCGGCTTTTCAACAAGGAGTATTTATGCGCGCGACCCCCGATTTCGATTTCCAGCTCGGCGAAACGGCCGAAATGATTCGCGAAACCACGGCCCGCTTTGCCGATGAACAGATTGCCCCGCTTGCGGACAAGGCCGACCGCGAAGACTGGTTCCCGCAAGAGCTGTGGCCGCAAATGGGTGAACTCGGTCTGCACGGCCTGACCGTGGACGAGGCCGATGGCGGCCTTGGCCTTGGCTATCTGGAACATGTGATCGCGGTCGAGGAAGTCAGCCGTGCCAGCGCCTCGGTCGGTCTTTCCTATGGCGCGCATTCCAATCTGTGCGTCAACCAGATCCGCCGCTGGGGCAATGACGAGCAGAAGGCCAAATATCTGCCCAAACTGATTTCCGGCGAACATGTCGGATCGCTGGCGATGAGCGAGGCGTCGGCCGGATCGGATGTGGTGTCGATGAAGCTCAAGGCCGATCAGGTTCAGGGCGGCTATGTTCTCAACGGTACCAAGTTCTGGATCACCAATGCGACCTATGCCGATACGCTGGTGGTCTATGCCAAGACTGCGCCGGAACAGGGCAGCCGCGGCATCACCGCGTTCCTGATCGAAAAGGATATGCCCGGTTTCAGTATCGGGCAGAAGATCGACAAGATGGGTATGCGCGGTTCGCCCACGGCAGAGCTGGTGTTTGACGACTGCGAAGTTCCCGAAGAAAACGTGATGGGTCCGCTGCATGGCGGCGTCGGCGTGCTGATGAGCGGTCTGGATTACGAGCGCGTCGTGCTCGCAGGATTGCAGCTTGGCATCATGCAGGCGTGCCTCGATACGGTCATTCCCTATCTGCGAGAGCGCAAACAGTTCGGCAAACCCATCGGTTCGTTCCAGCTGATGCAGGCGAAGGTGGCGGATATGTATGTCGCGCTGCAATCGGC
>JAHDDJ010000236.1 GCA_020629385.1 Erythrobacter sp. | reverse complement strand
ACGGGAAAACGGCGGTATTCTTCGGCCTTTCCGGTACCGGCAAGACCACGCTTTCTGCCGATGCCAGCCGCACGCTGATCGGCGATGACGAGCATGGCTGGTCCGATACCGCCGTGTTTAATTTTGAAGGCGGCTGCTACGCAAAGATGATCCGCTTGTCGGAAGAGGCAGAGCCCGAGATCTACGCCACCACCCGCAAATTCGGCACTGTGCTGGAAAACGTGGTGATGGACTCTGATACGCGTGAACTGGATTTCGATGACAATTCGCTCGCCGAAAATACGCGCGGTGCGTATCCGATTGAATCGATCCCCAACACCAGCGCGGACAATCTCGGACCGGTTCCGAGCAATGTCATCATGCTGACAGCCGATGCGTTTGGCGTGCTGCCTCCGATCGCACGGCTGACGCCCGATCAGGCGATGTATCACTTCCTGTCGGGCTATACTGCCAAAGTCGCCGGTACGGAAATCGGCGTGACCGAGCCGGAAGCCACCTTCAGCACCTGTTTCGGCGCACCGTTCATGCCGCGCCATCCCAGCGTGTATGGCAATCTGCTGAAAGAACGCATCGCCAAGGGCGGCGTGACCTGCTGGCTGGTCAATACCGGCTGGACGGGCGGCAAATATGGCGTCGGCAACCGTATGCCGATCAAGGCAACGCGCGCGCTGCTCAATGCGGCGCTCGACGGATCGCTTAACGATGCCGAATTCCGCAAGGACCCGAATTTCGGGTTTGAAGTTCCGGTGGCGGTAGCCGGTGTCGACAGTGCGATCCTCGATCCGCGCACGACTTGGGCAGACAAGGACGAATATGACCGGACAGCGCAGAAGCTGGTCCAGCTTTTCGTCGATAACTTTTCCGAATTTGAAGCACATGTGGACGAAGGCGTTCGTCAGGCCGCGCCTACTGCAGCCTGATATGTGACAAGAGTTTACGGTTGGAGAGGAGGCCCTCTTCCTGCTTGGCGGGAAGAGGGCTTTTTCTTTTGCGGCCCAAGGTGCACTATGCTTTCGATTCGAATTCAAGGAGATACGTAATGGGACTGTTCGATAGCATTCTGGGTCAAGTGACTGATAACCCTACGGTCAAGAACATGGCTGAGAAGCTGGGCATTGATCCGGAAGAAGCGGCCAAAGCAGTTGCCGCTTTGGGCGAGGCACATCAGGAAGACGGCGATACCGTAGAAGGTGCCGCCGCCAAGACGGGGATGAGCACCGATATGCTCAACCAGATCAAGGAACAGATCGGCGGCGAAGGCTCGCTCGGCAAATTTGCATCCATGCTGGACCGCGATGGCGATGGAAATCCGCTGGATGATATCGCCGACATGGCCAAAGGCTTGTTCGGCAAGAAATAAGCGCGCATTTCAAGCGCAACAGACACACAGATTACGGAGAGCAATATGAGCCTCGCACAAATGCTGCAACAAAGCGGCGTGATTGAAAGTATGGCTGGCGAACTGGGCATCGACCCGCAAATGGCCAAAGTCGGCGCGGGTGCGCTGTTGCCCGCAATTGTCGCCGGCATGGGCCGCAGCGCTACTGGCGGATCGGGCGGCGACCCCATGGGCGGTTTGGGCGGCCTTGCCGGTGCAATTCTGGGCGGGGGCGGCGGGAATATGCTCGATGCCGTGCTTGGCCAGTCACCCACACCGACGCAGCAGGGCAACGATATTCTCGGCAATATCTTCGGCAGCAAGGATGTGAGCCGCGGTGTCGCCGGTGAAGTCGCCGCTCTGACCGGCATTGACGAGAACATCCTGAAAAAGATGCTCCCGATCCTTGCCATGGCGGCGGCCGGTTACATGGCCAAAAACGCCAGCGGCGGCGGGCAGGGCGGTTCTGCCGGTGGCGGCGCCTTGGGCGGAATTCTCGGCAGCATCGTTACCGGGATGATGAGCCGGTAGGGCGATTACATTCGAAGGTGACGAGGACCCTCGATTTAGGTGTCTTCGTCACCTCCGTCTTCGCCGTCGCCATCCTCATCAGCTTCAAATTCGTCACGGAGCGCTTGGAAATCAACGCGTGAGCCGTCAGGCGCGGTTTTGAGAACTTCGACCATCGCCTGAGCCAATCTGCCCATACGCCCACCATGTGGGTCAGCGGCAACTGGTGCCAGCAAGTAGCGGGCAACAGTCGTTTCACCTTCTGCTGCTTTCATGCTTGCCGCTTCCATGGCTAGCGCCTTGTCGAAAGGGGCGAGTTGTGTTGCGCGTTCCAGCGCAAATTTTGCACTTTCCGGGGGCGCCAATCCGCGTTCGGTGAAGCTGCGATAATAATAGATCAATGGTTGCGTATGATCATTCTCAATGGCGTTCAGCGCGGTAAACGGTGCCAATGCTGAGGCATAAGCTGCCTTCTTGTTTTCCGCCTCCTTGGCCTTCTTGAACAGTGCGTAGCCTTGTTGGACATAAGCGTTTGTGATGTTCGGATCTATGGCGGTAGCGCTCTTTGCGGCAACAATTGCTGCGTCAAATTCTCCCGCGTCGAATTCTGCCTCGGCAAGAGCTGCCAGCACATGTGCATCTGCCGGATGACGTGCCGCAATCGAGCGGGCATCGACAACTACCTTCTTTGCCTCATTCTCGTCCACGCCGCGCTTGGACCGGATGATGACATCCATCATATCAGCATGACCATCACTTAGTTCTGAAACCGCAACACTGCCTGTCCGGATGTCGCTGGCTGCAAACCGCATGCCTGCCATACTCCGTTGCCGGCCATACTCCTTCAGCTCGCTTTCGAGTTTGTCGAGGTCGCCGAAAATTTTCTCGCCTGCCTCCATACTATCCATACCCGAAGCGACGGCACCCCAGTACTTTTGTAGCTCGCCCGCACGTTCGGGATTGAAGCGCAGGTAGTGGAATAGCAGCCACGCACGGCCGTAATACGCGCTATAGCGGCTGCTACGGTTCTTGCGATAAAGATCGTAGTCCAACAGCTGCCTGACAGACACGGGCGCTGCCTGGCTAATTTCCCAGGCCCTGCTGTTATTAGGCAAGCCGATATCCACCGACCCGTCATCGTTAAATCGAGCGGACGAAAAATACTCGGCAGCGCCCTCACTCAGCCAGCGTGGCATAGCATGGCGTGCTGATCCGATTAGGAAGTGGTGAGCATATTCGTGAAGTAGCGTTGAAAGGGCACTGTCCAACTCAGACGTACCGCTGCCGCGTCCGTATCGTGTTCCCACGCGTCCAGTTCCTGCGCTGCGTGTACGGAACTGGACGTTCGGAAGGAACGTAACGGAACCATTGGCACGCGGGATATAGAAACCACCAATCGCCGATCTGCGATCACCGCTATAAAGGTCACGCAAATCATCACGTGATCCGACCATATAGACCGTAAGCCGGCTGGAAGGACTGGGAATCGCAACTTTTCGACCGCTTTCCAGTTCCATCGCAACATGAAAACGTTCTAGCGTTTCAGCAAATTCAGCCAAGTCTTCGGCCCGGCTATCAGAATAGATTACAAAGCGGTCACTCTCCGCAACCCGCCACTTCGCGGCCAATGGCGTGGCGAAACCAGCAAGGAAAAGTGACGCGATTACAAATAAACGCACAAACATCAACGACCCCCAAAAGATACTGCGCGATCCAAT
>JAHDDJ010000235.1 GCA_020629385.1 Erythrobacter sp. | reverse complement strand
TACGAAGGCTCCAGCGGCACCAATAATGAAATACTCGAACTGCTGAGCGCGCTTTACAATGGCGAAATGCGCCCTGTTCGCACCCCGTCGGACGATGTCGATATTGGTCAGATGCTGCCCTATAGGCGCGCCAGTTTCGGGCTGGATGCGATGGAATTGCGCGGCGCGGGCGATCCGGAGTTTTCCGCGATTGTCAGTCTGAAAGAATATCCCGACGCAACCTCGCCCGGCCTGCTCGATGGCCTTCTGCGCCTGCCCTATGAAATGATCGTCAGCGAAAGTTACGCCCCTGCCGAAAGGCAGACCGCGCGCGAGCGGATGGACTTGTCGATCCGGCGTTTGCGGTCTGCTGACGAGGATGCAGCGGCAGAACGCGGCGATATGATGGCGGCTCGCGATGCGCTGGGCAATGGCACGGTCGGTTTCGGCGACCACCATCTGAGCGTGCTGATCCGCGAGAAAGAGTTACCACGGCTCGATGATGCAACCGCCGCCTGTGCAGCCGCCTTGGCAGACACCGGTGCGATCGCGGTGCGCGAGGATACCAATCTGGAGCCGGCTTTCTGGGGCCAGTTCCCCGGAAATGAGCAATATATTGTCCGCCGTGCGCTGATCTCCAGCGCCAATATGGCCAGTTTCGGCTCGTTGCACGGCTTTGCCTTGGGCCAGGCGCAGCACAACCATTGGGGCGATGCCGTGACCTTGCTGGAGACCACCAGCGCAACACCGTTTTTCTTCAATTTCCACCACGGTGATCTGGGCAATTTCTCGGTTATCGGGCCGAGCGGTTCGGGTAAGACCGTGGTGATGAACTTCCTCGCCGCGCAAGCGCAGAAATTCGCGCCGCGCACTGTGCTGTTCGACAAGGATCGCGGGGCGGAATTGTTCGTGCGCGGTATTGGCGGGCGCTATGACCGGATCAATGCCGGATCGCCCAGCGGGTTCAATCCGATGGCATTGCCTGACAGCCCTGAAAACCGCGCTTTCCTGCGTGACTGGCTCGGCGTTTTGCTGGCTGCCGAGGGCCCTGAAGAGGCGGCGACAATCGCGGCAGCCGTTGATGCGACCTATGCCAACGATTCGTCCCTGCGACGCTTGCGCCATTTCAAGGAATTGCTCGCCGGTTCGCGTCGCCCGCAACCGGGTGATCTCGCCGACAGGCTAGCTGCATGGATTGATGACGGCGAGCATGGCTGGCTCTTTGACAATGCGCAGGACCGGCTCGATCTCGACAACCGCGTGCTCGGTTTCGATATGACAGCGCTGCTGGAAAATCCCAAGCTGCGCACGCCGACAATGATGTATCTGTTCCACCGTATCGACGAGCGGCTGGACGGCGAACCCGCGATGATACTGATCGACGAGGGCTGGAAAGCGCTGGATGATGAAGTGTTTGCGGCGCGCATTCGTGACTGGCTGAAAACCTTGCGGAAACGCAATGCACTGGTCGGTTTTGCGACGCAATCCGCCCGCGATGCCTTGGAAAGCCGCATCTCGACCGCGCTGGTCGAACAAACCGCCACAATGATCTTCATGCCCAATTCGCGGGCCAAGGCGGAGGATTATTGCGACGGCTTCGGTTTGACAGAGCATGAGCTGGCACTGATCCGCTCTCTGCCAGCGCATAGTCGCTGCTTCCTTGTCCGCCAGCCCGATGCTTCTGTGGTGGTGCGGCTGGATATGTCCAATGCGCCCGAAGTGCTGACAATCCTGTCCGGGCGCGAGGCATCGGTGCGCAAGCTTGACATGCTGCGCGAGTCTCTGGGTGATGCGCCAGAGGAATGGTATCCAGCGCTCACCGGTCGCGCATGGCCGGGTATCGACGGCAAGGGCGGCGACAACGCCTATCCTGTGTGGCAGGCCGCTGAATGAGCGGGCAGTGCGAAGCCTTGATGAACGACGTTGGTGCCGGCGTCGCCGCGGCTTTGCGCGCAGTGGATTGCACCGCATCTGAAGTCAGCGCCGCTGCTTTTGGGCGACTGTTTGCTCCTGGCGGAACACTGGGGCCGGTTCTGACGATCGTGCTCGGACTGTTCATCGCCTTTTTCGCTATTGCCCTGATGCTGGGGCGGACCAATCTTTCGGTGCGCTCGCTCGTTCCGCGCATTCTGACGCTGGGACTGGTGGTGACTTTCGCCACAAGCTGGGTCGCTTACCAGTCGGTCGTCTGGAACCTTGCCATCGGTGCGCCTGATTATCTGGCATCGGTTCTGACTGGCACTGAAGGATCGGCCACGACGACGTTTGCCGACAAGATCGACGTTGTGTTTCTTGCCGTTCAGCAGGCGACAGAAGCGGCTGGCGGCGCACAAAATGGCGAAATATCCGCATTCTCGCCTCAGGGTATCTTATGGTTAGGTGCGCTCTTGTTCCTGCTTGGAACTGTCGGTGTTCTGGTCACGGCGCGCATCGCCTTGGCGTTGCTGGTTGCGCTTGGCCCTATCTTTGTCGTGATGGCCCTGTTTAATTCGACCCGAGGCCTGTTTACCGGCTGGCTCAAGGGAGTGGTCATGCTCGGTTTCACCCCGCTTCTTGCTGTATTGGGCGGCGGAGTGATGCTGGAAATTGCCGTGCCGATCCTGTCCTCGCTCAATCAGGTGCCCGGTCAAATCGATGCGCGTGCGGCGATGGCATTCTTCCTGATTGGGGCGGTGCATGTCGCGCTTATGATTATGGTGCTGAAAGTCACTTCGACCATGGTGGCGGGCTGGCGCGTGTTCGGCCTTGTTCCGGACGAGAAAGCCGACCGGGCCGAACCTGTGCCCTATGTCGCGCAAGCCTCCCAAAATGGTGGCAATCCGGTGATGTCCACCGCGCAGGCCGCTGCCACCAGCACACCGCCGCGCCGCGTTGTCGCAAGCGGTATCACAACAGCCCCTGCTGCCAATGATACGGGTGCGCCCAATCAGACCACAACCCGCCGCGAGACGCGGGTTTTTGCAACCTCTTCAGGCAGCGGTCAGATAAGCCCGCTTAGCAATCCGGCATCGCGCACGCGCGGTATCGGCAACCGTTTCCGTTCTGCCGGACGCCCCAAATCGGAGAAAATCTCATGATCCGCGCGCTGTTTCTCGCGCCCCTCGCTCTCACCCTTGTCACCATGCCTGCGCAGGCCAATGACCCGCGCCTGGTCGAGCGTCTGTATGACCCCGACACGGTGGTGCGGATCGAGGGAAAGACCAAGGTTCAGGCGACAATCCAGTTTGGCGAAGACGAGCGGATCGAAAATGTCGCCATCGGCGACAGTTCGACCTGGCAGGTCACGCCCAATAAGCGCGCCAATCTGCTGTTCGTGAAACCGCTCGATCCTTCGGCGCGGACCAATATGACGGTCATCACAAACCGCCATACATATCTGTTCGATCTGGTCGCCAGCCCGCGAGCGAAACCGCTTTACGTCTTGCGCTTCACCTATCCCGAAGAGCCAGAGGCAGAGCAGCCCGAAACGCAGCTTGCGGAGGGGCCGAACCCGGTTGAAATCGCGGCTGCAACCGATCCCTACGCAGTGGTCGACCCTTCTGCGCTCAATTTCGAATGGGACCGCGACGGGGACAAGGATTTGCTGCCCGTGCGCGCATTCGATGATGGCAACGCGACCTTCCTGACATGG
>JAHDDJ010000012.1 GCA_020629385.1 Erythrobacter sp. | reverse complement strand
TGACCATGCTGTGGCCATAGGTTGTACGCCCGTCCTCATGGCTCCCGGATTGCGCTGCTGCAACGACAAACGCAGTCGCCTCGATTGCCCGGGCCCTTTGTAAAACGTGCCAATGCGCTTCGCCTGTCGGGACAGTGAACGCCGCCGGGATTGAGATGATGTCACACTCTTGCCGGCCAAGTTCTTCAAATAACGCCGGAAAACGAATGTCATAGCAAATGGTCAGCCCAAGCTTTCCTACCGGTGTCTCAACAGTAACAACCCGTTCGCCCGCTTGATATGCAGCTGATTCCCGCCAGCTTTCGCCTGTATCCAGATCAACATCGAACATATGCAGCTTGTCATAACGGGCAGCGACCTCGCCTTTATCTGTCAAAACAATGGATCGGTTTGCGAACTTGCCATTATCCAGCAAGACGGGGATTGAACCCAAGGAACACCATATTGCTCTGCGCAAACACGCTTCCCTAAGCTGCTCTATTTGTGCGTTATTTTTCTCGGGAACAATCAGTTTCGATGCACGGCCTCTATCACGATCAAGCAATGTGCACATTTCTGGTGCAAACAACATCGCTGCGCCACGATCAGCCGCGCCTTGAATTGCATCACAAATAGCATCGCAATTGGCGTCGGGATTGATACCAGAATTCATTTGAAACAATGCTATAGAAGGCATTCTTCAACTATCCTGTAAGTAGTGCCTCGAGCTTTCCATCGCGCTCCAGAGCAGCCAAATCATCCGAGCCGCCTACATGAAGGTCTCCGATGAATATCTGCGGGACTGTACGCGCTTCCGGGGCGCGCTCCAGCATCTCGGCCTTCTTGGGCCCGCCCATGGAAATGTCATATTCGGTGTATTGCGCACCTTTGCTATCGAGAAGCCGCTTTGCACGGTGGCAATACGGGCAGGTAAACTTGGTGTAGATATCGATTTTCGGGGCACTCATGATGTCAGTCCTTAAACGGAGAATATATTCGGTAGATGCAAGGTCTTGAACCGGCCTTTATGTAAACTAGATAAGGTGTGTTCCCGATGCCGCAATGGGCGGGAACTTAACCGTCAGAGTGCCGCAACGGGCTCTGACATGTCAAATTGCTCAATGAAGAGGATTTGTGAGATGTCACGTTTTGATTTTACCCCTTATCGCCGCAGCACAGTCGGTTTTGACCGCCTGTTTGACCTTCTGGAAAACCAGGCGCGTCATAATAGCGGCGAAAACTACCCCCCTTTCAATATCGAGCGCCGCGGCGAGGACAATTATCGCATCACGCTGGCCGTCGCAGGATTTAAGCCTGCCGATCTCGATATTACCGCGCAACAGAATTTGCTGACGATCCAGGGCAAGAAGCGCGAAGATGGCGGCACCGAAGGCGACATGCTGCATATCGGTATTGCCAACCGAGGATTTGAGCGCCGTTTCGAACTCGCTGACTACGTTCGAGTAGAGAACGCGGATCTGGAAGACGGCTTGCTTGTTATTGATTTGGTTAGGGAAATTCCTGACGCCATGAAGCCAAAGAAGATTGCCGTAAATGGACAAGCCAAGCTTGAAGTCGTGAAGAACGATAAAGACAACAAGGATGGTACAGCAAGCGCGGCTTGACCGCGTACAGTCTTGTCCGGCAGCATCAACAAAAATCGGCCCGTCCGGCTAGAACCGGGCGGGCCTTATCGCTTCTAAAAGGGGGTAGATCCGAAAATCCACCCCCGCGACGTAAACGCCGCCTTGTCCGGATTTTACCGTCCGGGTCGCAGAAGACGATGAAATCCGGTGCAAGCTCTCGGAGCTCGTGATTCCTCATTCACACGCCATTGACCCTCATCCTCATCGGCGTGCAGCGCACCCCTTGCGTTATTTGCAAGCAATATGGAACCCCTTCATGCAATTATGTTGCAAAAAGGGACCGATATTATTTACCAATAATTGCAATACATTGGCAGGTTTCGCAACCAGATCAGAGAGTTGCCATGACTGTGGACTACTGATGTAGTCGGTCAAACAAGGCGAGATTGACGCAAAGCAGCGGCAATAAAGCCATCAAACAGGGGATGCGGTTCAAACGGCCTTGATTTAAGCTCGGGATGGAACTGGACACCCACGAACCAGGGATGATCGGGCCGTTCGACAATCTCCGGCAGCAACCCGTCAGGTGACATGCCCGAAAACACCAGGCCGGTTCCTTCCAATGCATCTTTGTAGGCACCGTTAACTTCGTAACGATGGCGATGGCGTTCCGAAATCGCGGTTACACCGCCATAAATCTGGCTGACATGGCTGTTGGCAGACAGCATGGCGTCATACGCCCCAAGACGCATAGTACCACCCAGATCACCGCCCTCCTCGCGCTTTTGCAAGCCTTCTTCGCCCATCCATTCGGTAATAATGCCGACAACGGGTTCGCTGGTTTCACCAAATTCTGTCGACGATGCCTGTTCATGGCCAGCAAGGCGCGCACCTTCGACGCAGGCCATCTGCATTCCAAGGCAGATTCCAAAGAATGGCACATTGCGCTCTCGTGCGAAACGGACGCTGGCAATCTTGCCTTCCGAACCACGCTCGCCAAATCCGCCGGGCACCAGAATACCGTGGAGAGGCTCCAATTGGGCCGCGATGTCGGCGTCATCCTGCTCGAAAACCTCGGCATCGATCCAGCGGATATTGACTTTCACCCGGTTGGCCAGGCCGCCGTGGACCAGCGCTTCGTTGAGGGACTTGTATGCGTCCTGAAGGCCCACATACTTTCCAACCACACCGATGGTCACTTCGCCTTCCGGATTGAAATAACGGTCGGTTACGTCGTGCCAACGAGACAAATCAGGCTCTGGTGCATCTGTAATGCCAAAGCCGCGAAGAACCTCGGTGTCGAGGCCTTCAGCGTGATATTGCATGGGAACCGAGTAAATCGATGGAGCGTCAAGTGCAGGAATCACGGATTCGGGACGAACATTGCAGAACTGCGCAATCTTGCGGCGCTCACCTTCGGGGATTTCGTGCTCGCTCCGACACAGCAAAACGTCAGGCTTGATGCCGAGAGCAGCGAGTTCGCGCACGGAATGCTGGGTTGGCTTGGTCTTAAGCTCACCAGCGGCGGCGATATAGGGAACCAGCGTCACATGCACGCTAAGTGTCTGGAACGGCTCCAGCTCGTTCCGCAATTGGCGAATGGCCTCCATGAACGGTAGCGATTCGATATCGCCGACGGTTCCGCCGATTTCGCACAATACGAAATCAAGATCATCTGTATCGGCAAGCGCGAATGATTTGATCTCGTCCGTCACATGCGGGATCACCTGCACGGTCGCGCCAAGATAATCTCCGCGCCGTTCGCGGGCGATGATGTCTTGATAGACACGTCCGCTCGTCACATTGTCACTCTGGCGTGCAGAGACCCCAGTAAAGCGCTCATAATGGCCGAGATCGAGGTCTGTTTCCGCACCGTCATCGGTGACGTAAACTTCGCCATGCTGGTAGGGGCTCATCGTCCCTGGATCGACATTCAGATACGGGTCGAATTTGCGAATCCGAACCTTGTAGCCGCGCGCCTGCAGCAATGCTGCGAGACTAGCTGCCATGAGACCTTTGCCGAGCGAGGAGACCACGCCGCCGGTGATAAAAATGTACCGCGCCATGGGAGTCGGCCCTTAAGGCTGAAAGTGGAGTCGGGGCAAGCACAATGGTGCGGAGATTTTCCGCAATCCACAGCTCTGGAGGAAAATACCGGTTTTAGTTGGCTACGTCTGCCAGGGGATCGTCTGCTGGTGCTTCTGCCGGAGTTGCGGCCGGTTCGGCAGCAGGTGCAGTCTGGCTGGCATCGCCGCCGATCGAACGATCAACAGTCGAAGTAATCTCGCGCGGCCCCGAAGTTTCCACAGCAACTGCTGCCAGAACGATTGAAAGAGCCACAAAGGCCACAGCCAGCCATTTCGTAGAGCGCGACAGGAAGTCAGCAGCGCCGCGTGCGCTCATCATACCGTTCGGACTGCCGCCAATGCCAAGGCCGCCGCCTTCGGAGCGCTGCATGAGGATAGTCACAACCAAAGCAGCAGCCACAAGCGCCTGCACAACGGTAAGAAATAGGAAAAGCGACATAGGTTCAATCTCTATAGTGTTTCACCGGCCATGTAGGGCCGCCCTCGCCTTAGAGCAAGGTTTGCAGTGCTTAGGCTTACTGGTCCTGCAATTCGGCTGCCGCCAGAACAATGCCGAGGAAGCTTTCAGCAGTAAGGCTCGCGCCGCCAACCAGTGCACCGCCGACATCATCTGCCGCCAACAGTTCCTTGGCGTTGTCGGGTTTCACCGACCCACCGTACAGAATACGCACGCCCTGCGCGGCCTCTTCGCCATACAAATCAACGAGAACTGCCCTGATAGAGCGATGCATGGCACCAATATCTTCGACTGTTGGAGTCCGTCCCGTACCGATTGCCCAGATTGGCTCGTAAGCAATGGTCAAGACATCTTCGACATTCTCGACGGAATCCGGCAGCGATGCGCGAAGCTGGCGCGCGATAAAGCTCTCGGCTTTGCCCTCGTCACGCGTTTCTTCGGTTTCTCCACAGCAGAGAATAACGCGCAAGCCCGCTGCCAGAGCCGCAACAGTCTTTTGGCCGATAAGTGTGTTTGTCTCGCCATGATTCTGGCGGCGTTCACTGTGGCCGAGGATAACGAACTTGGCTCCAGCATCCAGCGCCATTCCGGCGGAAATGTCACCTGTATGCGCACCCTCTTCTCCAGCGTGGCAATCCTGCGCGCCTACGCCGATTTGCTCCACTTCCCGATGTACAGCGTGGATAAGTGTAAATGGAGGGGCCAAAGCAACCTCCACTTTCATGAGGCGCTGTGAAGAACGGTCGATCGCACGCGCTTCCGAAAGCATGGCGCGCGTGCCGTTCATTTTCCAATTGCCGACAATATAGGGCCGCTCGGCCATACGATATTCCTGAAATTATTACAAAAAGGGTGACAGAGTGTCTGTCTTACAATGCCATATGGGCATGATTCACTGGTTCCGCTAGCGTCTGTTTTACAGAAGGTCAAAAGACTTACCCACCTGTTGCGGGGAGGTCGCAGGACCGATAAAGGCTAGCGACAGATACTATCGCGCAGGGTAAACCCTTGCCCACATCAGATTCGGAATATTCTCAGACCATGATCACCTTTTTCCGCAGGTTCTTCCAGTCAAAGCTCGGCATCGCGGTAACGCTCGCCTTTCTTGGCCTGATCGCATTCGCCTTCGCCAGCAGCGACGTTGCCAACACGGGCACCTTTGGTGGTGTATCGGGCGGTGACCGCGTCGCTGTTGTCGGGGACAAGAAGATCAGCACGTCTGAATTGGCGACAACAGCAAATAGCGCCGTGAATAACCTTCGGCGCCAAAACCCGACCATTTCGATGCCTGCATTTATCGAGCAAGGCGGATTAGAGCGTGTTCTGGAAGAATTGCTCGAGCGTGCTTCGATAGGCGAATTTGCCGAGCTCCACGGGCTGAGAGCAGGCGAAAACCTCGTAAACAGCGAAATCATGGCGATCCCTGCTTTCCGCGGTGCGGACGGCAATTTCAGCGATGATGCCTACCGTCAGGCAATTGCCCAGCAGAGCCTGTCAGACGCAATGGTCCGTGATGATTTGCGCTCCGGCCTGTTGGCGCGCCAACTGCTGGTACCAGCGGCAATCGGTGTGAAAGTCCCTGAGAAACTCGCGCTGCGTTATGCCTCGTTATCGAAAGAGCGCCGACAGGGTGGAATTGCCGTTGTTCCCTCACAAGCGTTCGCTCCGACAGCCGACCCGACCGATGCCCAGCTTTCGACATTCTATAACGAAACCAAAGGCGACTACATCCGTCCAGAGCGCCGCGTAATACGCTATCTGTCTTTCGGCGATGAAGCCCTTGGCGAACTGGCTGCGCCGACCGAAGAGGAGATCGCCGCGCGCTACGAAGCTAATCGCGAGACGTATGCGCCCAGCGAAAGTCGGACAATCAACCAGTTGATTGTTCCAACACAGCAAGCTGCCGCAGCGATCCGCGATCGCGTGCAAGGTGGTGGCAGTCTGGCTGTAGCAGCGCGAGAAGCCGGTCTTGATACTGTAACAGTTGGCCCGGTAACAAAAAGCCAGTTGGCATCGCAGACATCGGCCGCAGTCGCCAATGCCGTGTTCGCGGCACAGCGCGGCACGATTGCTACGCCAGCGCGCAGCGGGCTTGGTTTTCATGTTGCGCAGGTAACAGCTATCGAGACACGGGCCGGCAAGAATCTTGAGCAAGCACGCGCTGAAATCACCACTGCGCTGCGCGAGGAGAAGCGCCGCAATGCGCTGAACGACCTTGCAGAGCGGCTTGAAACCGAATTTTCGCAGGGCAGCTCGCTTCCCGACATTGCGACTGAACTCAAGCTTGAATTGAAGACAACCGAGCCTGTGACCGGTGCAGGCATGGTTTACGGCAAGCCACAAGAACGTGTCGAGGAAGTGCTTGCCCCAGCTCTGCAGACTGCTTTCCAGATGGAAGTAGAAGAGCCACAACTGGCGCAGATTGTTCCGGGTCAATTGTTCCTTGCCTATGAAGTCACTGACATAACAGCATCCGCCTCTGCACCTTTGTCGGAAATTCGTGATGGTGTGATCGCTGCCTGGAAACGAGCAGAAGGTTCGAAGCTCGCTAAAGAAGCGGCAACGCGCATCATCAAGCGCATGGATGAAGGTTCAACTCTTGCTGCGGCGCTCAGTGCTGAAAAAGTGTCTTTGCCCGCGCCAGATGCGATCAATCTAAGCCGTGAGCAACTCGGCACCACCCAACAAGTGCCTGCGCCACTAGCGCTTCTCTTCAGCATGGCAGAGGGAACGACCAAGCGACTGGAAGCCCCTAGTAAAGCTGGCTGGTTTGTCGTGCGCCTCAATGAAATTGACGCAGGAACCATTTCCAAAGATGATGCGCAATTCGCTCAGATCAGCGCCGAACTCAGTCAGGCACTGGCCAGCGAATACAGCGCCCAGCTGCGCGCTGCCGTTCAGGCTGAAGTCGGTGTAGAACGCAATGATGCGGCAATTGAAGCTGTCCGCAAACAGCTGACCGGCAACAACTAGGCAACGCGACCGCCTGATGACGGACAGTTCCGGAGCCTTCCTTTCCAATGCTGATACCGCTCGCGCACTGATCGATGCGGGAAAACCGGCACTCGTTTGGCGTAAGGTCATCGCTGACACGGAAACACCGGTGGGCGCCGCCGCGAAGCTTATCGTGCCAGGCCGGGGCGATTTCCTGCTCGAGTCTGTCGAAGGCGGCGAGGTACGTGGGCGGTATAGTCTGCTCGGTCT
Organism: Erythrobacter sp.; assembly: GCA_020629385.1. Lineage (GTDB taxonomy): Bacteria > Pseudomonadota > Alphaproteobacteria > Sphingomonadales > Sphingomonadaceae > Pontixanthobacter. Next base: position 14,860 of record JAHDDJ010000012.1, on the reverse strand, counting down.
GAACCCGGACCTGATATTCCGCGCCTCGGGAGCAGAGGCCGAAATCAATGCACAATGGCAGCAGAAGCCTGCCGAATTCGCCACATGCGCGGAAGACAGCGTGACCGCCTTGCGCAAATTGGTGCAGGACTGCCGGATCGACGTTCCGCAAGAATTGCCTCCTGCCCTCGCCTGCCTTGTCGGTTATTTCGGTTATGAAACCATCGGTCTCGTCGAAGATTTGCCTCGCGCAGCGCAAAGCGATCTCGATTTGCCGGACATGTTGTTCGTTCGACCAACTTTAATTCTGGTGTTTGACGGCCTTAGCGAAGAGCTCTTTGTGATCGCACCGGTTTGGGCAGACGGCACAGCGAGCAAGGTGCTGATCGAACAAGCGAGTGAACGGATCGATGAAGTACTACGCTCTCTCGGGAAGCCAGTACCACCTTCAGAGACAGTCCAGACCACAGCGACGCCCGCTCTCAATCCCGTTGTCGCGCGCGGCAAATACGCAGCGATGGTCGGCAAGGCCAAGGACTATATAGAAGCCGGGGACATCTTTCAGGTCGTGCTTGCGCAACGCTTTACCTGCCCGTTCGATTTGCCACCCTTCTCGCTCTATCGTGCATTGCGTAGGGTCAACCCTTCGCCATTTCTGTATTTCCTCGATTTTCCCGGCTTCTCGGTCGTTGGCTCCAGCCCGGAAATTCTTGTAAGGGTTCGTGATGGAGAGGTAACGATCAGGCCAATCGCCGGAACCCGGCCCCGCGGTGCCAACGCAGCCGAAGATGATGCGGCACAAGCCAGTTTGCTTGCAGATCCGAAAGAGCGCGCCGAACACTTGATGCTACTTGACCTGGGACGCAATGACGTGGGGCGCGTCGCGACGCGCGGCAGCGTGGAAGTCACCGATAGTTACACGGTCGAACGCTACAGCCATGTGATGCATATCGTCAGCAATGTGGTTGGCAAACTGGCGCCGGACTACGATGCGATAGACGCGATGTTTGCCGGATTTCCCGCTGGCACTGTCAGCGGTGCACCGAAAATCCGCGCTTGTGAAATCATCGCCGAACTAGAGCCGGAAACACGCGGAGCCTATGCCGGCGGTGTCGGCTATTTCGCTCCCGACGGATCGGTCGATAGTTGCATCGTTCTGCGTACCGGTGTCGTCAAAGATGGCACGCTACATGTGCAGGCCGGTGCCGGTATCGTGGCAGACAGTGATCCAGCCTATGAGCAACGCGAATGTGAGGCAAAAGCGGGCGCACTTCTCGCGGCTGCCAAAGAAGCCGTTCGTGTTGCCAGTGAACCGGGGTTTGGCCAGTGAAACGGTATGCATTGTTAATCGCGCTTGGCGCACTGACTGCTTGTGATCAGCCGCAGGAAGGTAAGCCTGTCCTGCGCACCGAAATCGGTAGCGGCGTGGCCGAGGATCTGGACGAGGCACCAGAGCGTGACTCGGCCTGCCGCGATGTGACATTCGAAAAGGTGAAACTCACGCATTGCGTTGCAGACCCGGCAAAGCATCGCATAAGCACGGCACTCGGCCCAAAAGAGGGCGAGCCCTTTCGCAGCCTTGCAAATCTTGCAGCCGGACGCGAAGCAGAAGCACCACTGGTCGCCTTCGCAGTAAATGGCGGTATGTTCGACGGTGAAGGCAAACCGATCGGCTATTATGTCGAGAATGGTGACCGGCAAAAAGAACTCAACCGCAATGAAGGGCCGGGAAATTTCCACCTCAAGCCCAATGGCGTTTTCTTCGGAACAGGCAGCAAGTGGGAAATCCGTACCAGCGACGATTTCTATTCCAATGTGGGTGACCGGCCCAACTTTGGTACTCAATCGGGTCCAATGCTGGTCATTGATGGAAAATTGCACCCGGAAATTGCCGAGAACGGGCCTTCGAAAGCGATCCGTAACGGGGTCGGTATCGACAAGGATGGCCGTGCCCATTTCGTGATTTCCAATGCGCCGCTGTCTTTTGGTGTCCTCGCGCGGTTCTTTCGTGACGAGCTGAAAACACCCGATGCATTGTTCCTTGACGGAAACGTCTCGGCGTTGTGGGACCCGGCAAAAGATCGCCTTGATCTTGGTGCGCCTCTTGGTCCCTTGATTGTCGTCGAGAACAAGGAGTAGCGCGGCCACCATGATCCTTGTCATCGACAACTACGACAGCTTCACGTTCAATCTAGTCCATTATCTGATGGAACTGGGCGCTGACGTACGCGTGGAGCGAAATGACGTAATCAGCGCGCAGGATGTTTTGAAAACAGGCGCGAAAGGCGTTCTGATTTCGCCAGGTCCTTGCACTCCGAACGAAGCGGGTGTCAGCCTTGATCTGGTCGGTGCTTGCGCGGATGTAAGAATGCCTCTTCTCGGAGTGTGTCTCGGCCACCAGTCCATCGGGCAATATTTTGGCGGCAAGGTGGTACGCGGCGGATTGATGCACGGTAAAACGTCACCGGTTTCCCATGATGGAACCGGCGTTTTTGAAGGACTGCCTTCGCCTTATATTGCCACGCGCTATCACTCGTTGATCGTTGAGGATATTCCCGAAGTGCTGGCAGTGAATGCTACCAGTGAAACGCCGGGCGCAGACGGCGATTGCGTAATGGGTTTCAGGCATCGTGAATTGCCGATCCACGGGGTGCAGTTCCACCCTGAAAGCATCGCAACCGAACACGGCCACGCTTTGCTGGCCAACTTTCTGCGCATTTGCGGTATCGAACCGAAAGACATCCGATGAAGACTCTTCCTCTCGAAGTTCCCCATTTAAGCGAAACAGAAGCGGAGGAGGTCTTCAGCTGGATTCTCGACGGAGACGCCAGTGAGGGTGAGATCGAACGGTTTCTTCTCGCGATGACCGAACGCAATGAAACGGCAGAGGAAATTGCCGGTGCGGCTCGCGCGCTGCGTGCTCGCCTGATCCCGATTGAAGCGCCTGATGATGCGATCGACTGCTGCGGAACAGGTGGCGACGGGCATCACACTCTCAATGTCTCGACCGCTGTCAGTCTTGTCGTGGCAGCGGCGGGTGTTCCGGTTGCCAAGCATGGCAATCGCGCCGCCTCTTCAAAATCAGGCGCTGCGGATACTCTGGAAGCACTAGGCCTTGATATGGAGGCCGCCGGACGCACTGCCGAGAAAACTTTGACGGAACTCGGCATCTGTTTCCTGTTTGCCAAAAACCACCATCCGGCAATGGGCCGTATTCAGCCCATTCGTCTGCGCCTAGGCAAGCGGACGATTTTCAACCTGATGGGCCCGCTTTCCAATCCCGCCGGTGTAAAACGCCAGCTGATCGGCATCGCCCGCCCGGGTTACGTGCCAATATACGCAGCGGCCAAGGCCAGGCTCGGCACCGAGCGGACCTTCATTGTTTCCGGCGACGAAGGGCTCGACGAGCTTAGCCTTGCGGGCGGAAACGAGATGGCAGATGTCACGGGCGATGATTTCACCATGCGGCGCCTGGACGCATCCGATTTCGGGTTTCTAAACGCCCCTGTCGAAGCGATCCGGGGCGGCGATGCTGCTTTCAACGCCAAGGCGCTCACTGCTCTGCTCGATGGTGTCCCCGGCCCCTATCGCGACGCCGTGATATTCAACGCGGCAGCGACACTGATCGTTTCCGGCAAAACAGAAGATTGGGCAGAAGCGATCGACATTACCGCGGAATCGCTCGACAGCGGCCAAGCCAAACAACTGCTCGCTCGCTGGATTGAGCTGGCGCAATGAATAAGCTCGACGAGATTTGCGCGCGCAAGCGTGAAGAGGTTGCCGACAGGAAAAGGCGTTTCTCGCTTGCCGATCTGGAACAGCAAGCGGTTGAACAGAGCGCACCGCGTGGCTTTCAAACGGCGCTTGCCGCGAAAGCGGAGAACGGTTTCGGATTGATCGCCGAGATTAAGAAGGCTTCTCCCTCAAAAGGACTGATCCGGGAAGATTTCCAGCCTGCTGCGCATGCCGCCGCATACGAGGAAGGTGGTGCAGCTTGCCTGTCGGTTCTTACCGACGCGCCCTATTTTCAGGGGCATGAGGATTACCTCATCGCAGCGCGAAACGCTTGCGACTTGCCCGTTCTGCGCAAGGATTTCATGGTCGACACGTGGCAAGTTGCGGAAGCAAGAGCCATGGGCGCGGATGCCATTCTGATCATTGTTGCCGCTTTGGAAGACAGCGCAATGACGGAGATCGAAGCCTCCGCTTTGGAACACGGCATGGATGTGCTCGTCGAAGTGCACAATGAAACCGAAATGGAACGCGCTGCACGGCTCAAATCGCGCCTGATCGGTGTCAACAACCGCGATCTGAAGCGCTTCGTCACCGATCTGGCCGTGACCGAGCGGCTGCAACCTCTGGCTCCGGACGGAACACTGCTGGTAGGAGAAAGCGGTATTTCCTCACACGCCGATTGCCAACGCCTCGCCCGGTCTGGTGTGCGCAGTTTCCTTGTTGGTGAAAGCCTTATGCGGCAAGATGATGTTGCCACTGCCACAAAAGCTCTTCTGAACGGATGAACAAGTTAACGCATCTCGATGATACCGGCACCGCATCCATGGTTGATGTCGGCGACAAGGCTGCGACAAGGCGCTCAGCCACGGCGCGCGGGCGGATCCTCATGTCGGAGCAAGCATTGACCGCCATTCGCAATGGTGATGTGGCCAAAGGCGATGTCCTGGGCACGGCCCGTATCGCGGGAATTATGGCCGCAAAAAAGACCGCCGATCTGATCCCCTTGTGTCATCCACTGGCCATCAGTGCGGTAGACTTAGAATTCCTCTATCTAAAAGACGGTTTGGAAGCGACCGCCACTGTGAAACTGACAGGCAAAACCGGCGTGGAAATGGAAGCCCTCACCGCCGTATCTGTCGCGCTTTTGACTGTCTACGATATGGCCAAAGCTCTCGATAAGGGCATGCAGATTGGCGAAATAGGCTTGCTGGAAAAGAGCGGCGGCAAGTCCGGCAACTGGACCGCCTGAATTGGTGTGAACGGGACAAAAGCAAGAACGTTTGTTCCATTCTGGCGGTTAAAACCCCAGAATTGCTTGACCCGCGCCCCAAAGTTGCCTAATTGTTCCGCATTCGTTCGCATTTTTGAAGAACGATGTCCTGACAGGCGACCAAGGAGCATTTCGCCATGCTGACCGCAAAGCAGCACGAACTTATTCGCTTTATCCAGCAACGGTTGGAAGAGACCGGAATTTCTCCCTCTTTCGAGGAGATGAAGGCAGCCCTCGACCTTAAAAGCAAATCCGGCGTGCACCGCCTGATCTCCGCTCTGGAGGAACGCGGTTTCATCCGCCGTCTACCCAACCGTGCCCGCGCATTGGAAGTTCTCAAGAACCCAGAAGATGTATTGCCAGGCGCAAGCAACAAAGCTGCGAATGATGCCGGGTCAAGCGTCGTTGCCAAAACCGTTTCGGCGCCGGTCGCACAACCCGAGGCGGCCAATGACGTGATCGAGCTGCCGCTACATGGGCGCATTGCAGCTGGTGCGCCAATTGAAGCACTGGAGGGGCAAAGCAGCCTGCCCGTCCCTGCCGCCCTCCTTGGCCCCGGCGATCACTATGCACTGGAAGTGTCGGGCGACTCTATGATCGAAGCCGGTATCTTTGATGGCGACTTTGCGCTGATCAAACGCACCGAAACAGCAAGTGACGGAGAAATTGTTGTCGCGCTGGTCGACAATGAGGAAGCAACCCTCAAATATCTGCACCGCGATGGCGGTAATGTCCGGCTAGACCCGGCCAATGCGAGCTATTCGCCGCAAGTGTATCACCCCGGCCAGGTTCAGGTTCAGGGCAAGCTTGCCGGTTTGCTTCGGCGGTACCACTAGAATTGCGTTGGCGCGGTTGGGCCTACTCGGCCTTTCCGCGCCACCAGCCATGCTCCCCTTGTGACTGGGCAACAGTTACAAACTCCTGATTTTTGAGGTCAATGGAAAGGCCTCCGGTGCGGTCCAGCAGGCGGCGGTCGGCCTTGAGCCATTGCGGCATGCATGATCTAGGTAAATAGCGATCGGCAATCACGATGTCGGCGCGTTCGCAGGCTGCCGCCAAAGCTCGTTCCTCTACGCGGTCGCGGCTACGAGCCATCAGTATGCGCCACTCCCGCCCTTCCCGCTGCATGGCAAGAACGCAAAAATCTCTACTGCATTGTGCTCCGGGCCAATCGGTCAGCGGGACCGGCTCGCCATCCATACCGGCCAGCTCCAGCAGGTTTTCTTTGGCATAGCTGCTCCTGCTTTCGCGCAGCACAAGCAATTGATTGCCTTCGCCAGCAATACCCACATGCCGTCCATCACTAGACACCAATATGTCGGGGGAAGGTTTGAGCAGGAACAAGGCGGTCGCGACAGCTGAAACAGCCAGCCCCCATAATCTGACAGTGCCCCTCCACAAACCGAACCACATGCCTCCGGCCACAAACAGCGCGAAAATCCCTGCTCCCATTTCCGGCATCAGCTTCACAGCGCCCGGCTGATCGGCGGTAAAATGTGCTATCCCGATCAAAAGATCGAGCGATTTACCCGCAAGATACCAGACCGGAGCCCCTAACCCGACGACATCCAATACCAACGCCAAAGCGATCAGCGGCATCGACAGGAACGTCGTCAGCGGAATGCCGATCATATTCGCAAACGCGCCATACACACCGGCGCGATGGAAGTGGAACAGCACAATAGGCATCAAAGCTATCTCGATCACGAATCCCGTAACCAGCAGCATGAAAGCCCGCCGCGATGTGCGCGACAGCCAGCTTTCCTCTCGTGGTGCCAGAAATGCTCGTACAGGTCCCGAATTATGGAGCGCCACAATCGCCAGCACTGCCGCAAAACTCATCTGAAAGCTCGGGCCGATCAGCGATTCGGGCCACAGAAACAGCACAAACAAGGCTGCGACTGCGACCATACGCAGCGACAAAGCTTCTCTTCCCAAAGCCAGAGCAATGAGCACCAGCACCGCCGCGGCGCAGCTGCGTACGGTCGGGACCTCCGCGCCGGTCAATAAGGTATAGCCAATACCGGAAAGAGCCGCGATCCCTGCTGCGATCAAAGGAAGGCGAACTCTCAAAGCTAGCCATGGCCACAATGCCAGCAGTTTTAACGCCAGAATATAGCCGGCAGCAATTACCGCACTGACATGCAGACCGCTGATCGAGAGCAAATGCGTGAGCCCTGCATCGCGCATGGCTTCCTCATCAGCATCGCTTATCCCGCCTCGATCTCCGCTCGCCAATGCAGCCGCGATTGCTCCCGCCGAACCGTCGAGATTTTCCCGCACATGTGCCGACAGCCGTCGCTGCGTTGTCGCCAAAGCCTCTGTCTGTTCAGCAGGTGCGATCAGTTCGATGTCACCCAGCACCGAACCTGTTGCCGCATATCCCTTGAACCACGCCGCCCGGGCAAAATCGTAGCCGCCCGGGAGCATGGGTGGTGCAGGAGGCATCAGGCGCGCACGCAGCCGGATGACTGCCCCTTCGGTCATCGCCTCGGTCGCCTTATCCAAAGGTACATTGACCCTGACTTTTTGCGCCTGACCGGTCTCGACATCGCGTTTGGCTAAGACAAACCGCACTCTGTCTCGCGCAGGCTGTTCGTCACGCTCCAGAATACGTGCATCGAATATGCTGACACTTGGGCGGTCGATGGCTTCAGCACCGACAACCTCCGACCGCAGCCAGATTACCGAGGCGCCGAGGGCAACCATGCAGGATACGCCGATAATTGCCTGCCTCAGGGCTGTCCGGTCATCAGACTGGCTCCAAAGGGCGATGGCCGCGATGGCAGCTAGCGCGCACGACCCGATCAACGATGCCCATTGCCAGGGGGTTGCGAGCATGAACCACGCAGCTATCCCCCCGGCAAAGGCGACCACTAACCAAGGGCCCTTGTCAAACCCGGAATGGCCAAGAAATGCGTCAATCCTGCCTGCGAAGCTGGACAAGTTCCAATGGCTCCGCCAAGGGTGCTGCACTGCAACATCGACTGCATCCGCCTGATCAGACGGCCCTTCACTCAAGGGAACATGCGCATTGTCGGTCGCCATGGACATATTGGAAAGGAAACAATCGGTTATGGCAAGCGATAGCGGTAAGGTTGTGACACGTTTCGCACCCTCGCCCACCGGATTTCTGCATATTGGCGGTGCCCGAACGGCGCTGTTCAACTGGCTATTTGCCCGCCACCATGGTGGTAAAGCATTGCTGCGGATCGAAGACACCGACCGCAAACGCTCTACACAGGAAGCAATCGACGCCATAATCGAAGGCCTGGATTGGCTCGGCCTCGATTATGACGAAGCGCCGGTTTTCCAGTCGCAAAGAGCAGGGCGTCATGCCGAGGTCGCGCAAAAGCTTCTTGATACCGGACATGCATATCGCTGCTACGCGACACCCGAAGAACTGGAACAAATGCGCGCAGAACAACGGGCGGCGAAACAGCCAATGCGTTATGACGGTCGCTGGCGTGATCGCGATCCTTCCGAAGCACCGGAAGGTGCCCCGTTCGCAGTCCGCCTGAAGACGCCGACAGAGGGGGAAGCCACTATCCAGGACCTTGTTCAGGGTTCTGTTTCGGTGCGTAACGAAGAGATTGACGACTACATCATCCTGCGCGCAGACGGCACCCCAACCTATATGCTGGCCGTGGTGGTGGACGATCACGATATGGGCTGTACCCACATCATCCGCGGCGACGACCATTTGAACAATGCTTTCCGTCAACTCCCGATTTATCACGCGATGGACAAGATTGAGGGCGGCTGGCCCGAGCCGACTTATGCTCACGTGCCACTGATTCACGGCAGTGACGGAGCCAAACTGTCCAAGCGTCATGGCGCGGTTGGTGTTGAGGCTTACCGCGATGAAATGGGCATCCTGCCTGACGCGCTGTTCAATTACCTTCTGCGCCTTGGCTGGGGCCATGGTGATACAGAAGAAATCTCACGCCAACAGGCCATCAAGCTGTTCGATATTGATGGCGTCGGCAAAAGCCCTTCACGCTTTGACCTCAAGAAACTGGAAAATCTCAACGGGCATTATATCCGTGAGGCGGATGACGGCGCATTGGCAAAGCTGGTTGCAACTGAGATCGGCAACAAAGCCGATGCCGCTTTGCTGACTCAGGCGATGCCGGTTTTGAAAACCCGGGCCAAGAACATTCACGAATTGGCTGAAGGCGCAGGCTTTTTGTTCGCCGAAAGTCCAATAGAAATGACCGAAAAAGCTGCGAAATTGCTGACCGATGAAGGTCGTGAGCGGCTTTCGCTCGTATCACAGCAATTACGGACAGAAAATGACTGGACAATCGAGGCTCTCGAAGCCAGTACCAAAGCACTTGCCGAGAAGCTCGAACTGGGCCTCGGGAAACTGGCGCAGCCCATGCGCGCGGCGCTAACCGGAACGACAACGTCACCCGGGATTTTCGATGTTCTGGTCCTTTTGGGACGAGACGAAGCACTTGCGCGAATTGATGCGCAGGCTGTTTCGCCAGAGCACGACTGAACCGGAACAGGAGAATTATCTTGGCTGATAAGCACGCAAAACTGGAATTGAACGGTCAGTCGCACGAGTTTCCCGTGCTTTCTGGCAGTGTTGGCCCCGATGTGGTCGATATTCGCAAACTTTACGGCCAGACTGGCGCATTCACTTTCGACCCCGGGTATAAGTCGACCGCAAGCTGCGAAAGCGCGCTGACCTATATCGACGGTAACGAAGGCGTTCTGCTGCACCGCGGATACCCGATCGGTCAGCTGGCCGAACATTCCAGCTTCATGGAAACAGCCTATTTGCTGCTGAACGGCGAACTTCCGTCAGGCGACGAACTCGACGACTTCAATTACACCATTACGCGCCACACCATGCTGCATGACCAGTTGCGCCAGTTCTATCAGGGTTTCCGTCGCGATGCGCACCCTATGGCAATCATGTGCGGCGTAGTTGGTGCGTTGTCCGCCTTCTATCACGACAGCACCGATATTTCGGATCCAGAACACCGCAAGATCAGCAGCCATCGCCTGATTGCGAAAATGCCGACGATTGCCGCAATGGCATATAAATATTCCATCGGTCAGCCGTTTATGGATCCAGACAACTCGCTGTCTTATACGGGCAATTTCCTGCGCATGACTTTCGGTGTTCCTGCCGAAGAATATGAAGTGATCCCTGCCGTCGAGAAGGCAATGGACCGTATCTTCATCCTGCACGCAGACCACGAACAGAACGCCTCGACGTCGACAGTCCGTCTTGCTGGCTCGTCTGGCGCGAACCCGTTTGCTTGTATCGCTGCCGGTATTGCCTGTCTTTGGGGACCTGCCCATGGCGGTGCCAACGAAGCAGCGCTCAATATGCTGCGTGAAATCGGAACTCCGGATAAGATCCCGCATTACATCGAACGCGCCAAAGACAAGAACGACCCGTTCCGCCTGATGGGCTTCGGCCACCGCGTTTACAAAAACTATGATCCTCGTGCGACGGTCATGCAAAAGACGGTACGCGAAGTGTTCGATGCGCTGAACGTGAAGGACCCGGTCTTCGAAACAGCGTTGCAGCTTGAAGAAATGGCGCTGAATGATGATTACTTCAAAGAGAAGAAGCTGTTCCCGAATGTGGACTTCTACTCGGGCGTAATTCTCTCCGCGATTGGTTTCCCGACGACTATGTTCACTGCGCTGTTCGCGCTGGCACGGACCGTTGGTTGGGTTGCCCAATGGAACGAGATGATCTCCGATCCAGGCCAGGTCATTGGTCGTCCACGCCAACTCTATACCGGCCCTACAGAGCGAGACTACATCCCACTCGAGAAACGGTAATTCCGAAAACCAGGACTGCTCAGCTGCCTAGGGCGGCCGGCAAATCCAGTTCAAAGCGCGCCCCTGCACCGGGCGCGCTTTTTACTGTCAGTTCTCCGCCCATCGCACGGGCGATACGGCGAGATATGTAGAGGCCGAGGCCGGACCCGCCGTCGCCACTGCGGCCGAGGCGTTCAAACTTCTTGAAGATGACAGCTTGCTGCTCCTCGGACAGACCCGGCCCCTGATCAGTAACGCTGACCCGGGCACCCGTTGGCATGCGCTCAACAGCGATCTCGACCGCCGAACCATTTGGAGAGTACCGGATTGCATTGGTCACCAGATTGAGAAGAATCTGTAGAACCCTCCTGAATTCAGCTGTCGCCGGCGCCGAAACACCCTCCGCGGGTGAATTGAGCGTAATACCGTTTTCCTTGGCTCTCACTCCCAGAATGCCCGCAGCGCGCCTGGCGACATCGGCTGTATCGATCTGGTCTGGCGCGGTTGAGAAGCTATCAGACTCCACCACTTCCAGATCTGCTAGATCCTCGATCAGCGACATGAGATGCTGGCCAGCTGCGGCAATATCGGCCGCATAGTCGCTATATTCTTCAGCAATCGGTCCGGCCATTTTCGACCGGATCGTTTCAGCATTCGCGATAATACGCGCAATCGGTTGCCGTAAGACCGGCGAGAGATCGCGCCCGATGGAATGCATGGTCGCAGTTGCTGTCACCGGTGCAACAGGCGTCTCTACTGGCAACGGTCGATCTGCGATCAAGAACAGGTCAAACCCCGCGCTACCCGGCTGAGGCTGCCCAAGCGGAGCTATGCTGGCGCGCCATTTCCGGTCCGAACCTTCCACCTCACATTCCGCTCCGTCCAGCAATCGCCAATGCAATGGCTGTTCATGCGTGTTGCCAGGAAAAGTGACAAAATCGGTCCATGGTGCGCCGCGCGCCTGACGCATCCGTGCGGTCAGATCAGCTAGATCGCGCGCTTCACTTTCGACAAGTAGAATTCCCTGCTTGGTGTCGAGACGGGCTGTTAGTTCAGAAGCAGCCTGATCAATCGCACGCTGGCGCGCCATTTCCGCGAGTTCGGATTCATCCGGCAGCGGGCGCGTTTGCCAGTTGGCCACTCCAATAAAGCAACCGCCTTCTTCCCGACGCGCCGGTGTCACCTCGACCCAGGCAGTGACTTCTTCTTCTCCATCAAATGCAGCGATGGTTCGCGCAAGCTTGAGGTTTGACGACTGTACCTTTGCCACAAGTTCGCGCAGCTCCGGGATCGCAATGACGCCGGGCAATTCGCCTCCACAACGCTGTTGCAGCGTTGCAAGCGGCTCCTGCGCCTCAAGCAAACGGTTTGCTGCATCCGTGCGGGCACGCGCCAGAAATGTTCCGGTCAACGCGCTCATTGCTGCGATCCGTTCGACACGGTCTGCGAGCTCGCAAGCATTTCCTGCGCGCGATCAACACGGAGTTGTTCGAAACCTTCCGGCAAGGCAATTTCGGGATGGATCAGCAAGAACTGCTCTTCAACCTCATGCGGTTTCAACCCGCTGGCACGCAAAGACAAAGCAAAGCGTCCCAGTTGGCGTTCATTTGTTGAAAGAATTACAATATCGCGCTTTTGACCTGACAAATGGGCAAGCGCAGTTAGAAAAATCGCGACCCCGGCATGGCTGACGGACAGAGCCGCCCGGGCACCTGCCCCCATCCCGGTTGCGAGGTTCGCCATTAATCCGAGGCGGGTAGCACCTTCATCGTAACGGGCTCGAAGGTTCATTTCGGCGCGGGCAGTAATATCTTCGCTGCCCTCGCCTGCGCTTGTGCGCCAAACCAGCACTGCCGCATGGAACAGCTCGCCGGGCAGTTCCGTGACCGGTAGCTCCATACGTCGTTGCTGCTGCATAAACCGGGCCTGCGCAGTCAACACACCCATCGCGACGCTGGAAATATCGGAATCCTCCGAAGAAACCAGAACCTGCAGCATGGATGAAAGCACGGGATCAATCGCACTCCGCTCGTGCAGACGATCGGACAGAATACGCTCTATCGTAAGTGCGTGGCAGTGTGACAATATTGCAGGGTTTGCGAGAAGGTCGTTCGCAAGGCGATCTTTACGGGTCGCAACCATATCGCGAACCTGCGCCTGCCGAACTTCGGCTTCCTCTGTTAGCAATTGCACAGCAAGGCTGGTGGCCATGCCGCGGATGTTGGCGATGATTTGGTCAGAGAATAACGAATTCTGTGAACCGATAACCAGATGCCCCAGAATCGGCGTAATCGTTCCGAGCACAGCGTCGCCATGCGCGAGTTCATCGCGCAATATGCCCTCGACAGGTATTTGTGACGTCTGGTCCATAACGGTCTCGTTCATCCTGCGGCTTTAGCGCAGCATGGTTAAACCTGTGTTAGCTTTGCACGATAAGTTCGCATCAGTTCCAAGAACACAATTGCAACACTAACTATTTGAATAGCAGTGATTAATACGCCTGCGCTCGTCGAAACTAGCGCGAAAGCAGCAAGCAAACCACGATCGTGCAGCATTTGTGAAACCCAAGGCCATGGTTTCCTTGGATCGGTTATCTCACCGATCCTGACGATTCCAAGCAGCATCAGCACCGCAAATGCGCCCTGCCATTGGTCAATTCCGATCAGACTTGAGAATGCAGTCCCGAAGATTGCGCAATCCACCAATATCGGAAAGACTGCACCGCGCCATCCGTCCGAAGTGCTCGCCGGCTCAACGCCGCTCAGGGCCAGTGCGGTTGTTTGACCAAATCGGTAGGTAAAAACCGCACCCATGATGGCAGCAAAACCGACGATGGGCTGTACGAAATAGATCGCTAGGGCGGCTATCGCCAAGAACCCGAGAGCTAGCCCCTGCCCCACTCGCGAAGCTCGTCCAGGATCGGAATGACGACGTAAAACGGTAAAGGCTGCAAAATCGGAAAGGCTATGCACAGGAGCTGCAAAAGAGGCTCTGCGTACAACTTGCCCAAGGCGTTTGGCGCCAAATTGGGCTGCTGCGCCCTCGCTATCTATAACAACCCAGCTCTCGTTTGCGATCAGGCCTTCATCCATCGCATAGGTTTTGACACCATTCTGTAGGGCAAGCCTGAGCAAACTGGACTGGACGTCGATATCGCTGGGAAACTCGGCCAGTTTTTCCACCAGTGCTCCCGGGATTTTCATGATTCCTGCCCAGCTTCTGTCTCGGTCAATCCGTTCGAAACCGGCAGCAAGCCCTTCTTCAGCCGGAAAGGAGGCAATCCAGCTTCCGGATCGATCCGGTGCAGACGCTTGTCCAGCGTTGAACGCCAAACCATCGCCTATGACCAGCACTTCATCGGAAGCAGTCACCATGCCGGAAAGGGGTTTGACATCCCGGATACACTGGAACTGCGCGCCTCCTCGTTCAGCCTCATGCTGCAATGCGATAAGTTCGGACGGGAGATCATGCGATAAGCACGCGATACGCTCGCAGCCTGCAGCAAGTGCATATTGCAACTGGTTCTGCAGCACTGTTCTGCCGCCGATGCGTGCAAGCCCGCGCGGAGAAAGAACTCCTCCCGACAAAGGTTCCAAAGCTGATAAAAGCGCTACGCGCACCCGAATTCTCCAACCGAGGAGATCGGTCTAGTCTGCGGTTACAGCGGTGCCAAGCGTCAGCACGTTTTCTAGGCTTGGGAAGCGATGAAATCTGCGTAAAACGCTTCGATCCGGCGCACTACCGTCGGTTCACCCGGTGCAGCCTCGCACGCTTCATCCGCAAGCTTCATCAAGGTCTGCGCGTGAAAGCTTGCTGCGACACCTTTCAGGCGCATTGCTGCCATATGCCAATTCGCATCACATCGCGACCGCTTGAGCAGATCAATCTGGCGAGCAATGCTCTCGGCAAACGCACCGCGCAACTCGCGCAACAGCGCCGGATCTTCACCAGCTGCAGCAGCCAAAGTGGCGTCGAGATTGCCGTTTTCGTAAACCATAGTGAGGTGATTTACGACGAAGAGAGTTAAAGCGGGGTTTATCAACAGGCAAAAACTGCTAGATTCCGGCCATGACCGGGGGACCAAAC
>JAHDDJ010000011.1 GCA_020629385.1 Erythrobacter sp. | reverse complement strand
GGGTCAGCTCATGCGCCAAGGTGCCGTAATATCCTGCGGCCCTGTGAAAGGTCGCTATCAACGGCATATGGATGTGGTCGGTTTTGATATTGTAGTAGGCGCGCGGCTCCTCGGTCACGTCGATCTGCGCGCCGGTCGCGGCAAAGAACGCCTCAAGCGTGGGGTCGGCCACGGTGCCAAGATCACGGGGCGGATCGGGCAGGATATAGAATTCAGCGGGCAACCCGTCGATCTGGTCGGCATTGAACACACGATAGGCCTTGGCATAGGGGATCTGGCGGTCCTCGCCGTTTTCGTCCTCACGCTCGACAGTGCCGTATTTCACAACGGTGGCGGATTTCTCGCCCTTGCGAACATAGCTCCCCAGTTGTTTGGCCTGATTAAACGTCATCCAACGGGCTGAAGTGTAATCCTTGGCCATAGCCGCCGCCCAAAGCATCAGGATATTGATCCCGCGATAGGCTTCGCCGTTAAACCGTTCTGGCAAACTCACTGACACGCCGCCGCCGGTCCACGGCTTGCGCCATGGTGGCGTGCCTGCTTCGATCTGCGCGACGATCTGATTAGTGACATGGGAATAAACGTCAAATTTCTCTTTGGTCATTTGTGACCCTCCTTGCGTGACGCGGTCGGGGTCTTTTTTCCCTTTCCGCCAATGGGCGGGCCTTCCTGTTCTGGTTTTTGGAATGCCCATGCATTCCGAACGGCAGAGCAGGTAAGGGCAAAGCCCTGCCTGCGGCCTGGCAGGGCCGTGACAACTGGGTTGAGGGCGTGAATTTGGGAGGGAACCGCGCGCTTGCGCGTGGGAGGAACCGGAGTTCTCGACCGGAACCGACGCCGCAGGCGGCGCTTGCCGGTTTTCTCGGACCTGACAGGATGGCAGGCGGATCAACAAAATTTGGAAACCGTCTGGGTTGGGGTGAGCGGGCGTCAGCCCGTCGATCCCCTGCCCTGTCTATCGCTCAAAGCGAGACCGGCAGCATTGCCGGGGTCACGTGATTTCTGTCGCTTCTTTGTTACCCAAACTGCATTGGCCTAACGTTTGTATCACCGGGGACAGGGACCGTTCGTGTCACGCATCTACTGCCTCTAGCCCCGGCCAGATCTTAATCGCCAGCTCCGCAAGCGCAGCGCCTCGCTCTTCGATCTCCGCTTCTGTCCACTGGTCGTGCTTTTCAAACCATTTGTTCAAAAACAGTCCAGTGTGTTCCTTGAATTTTTCCTTCTTCTTTTTGAAGCTCTTGTTCCCTGACGAAATGTTCAACCCTCCCGAGAGGAGGGTCAGGTTGCCCAAGGTGTGAAGCTTAGCATTTCGCGCAATTGTCTCCTGTTCCAAGGAGACAGGATCAGCCGTGTTGCCGTCAGCTAGAGGCCAATCATCGCCCCACGATTGCGGAAGAACGTGTTCGACCCAAAGCCCTTCTGGCCGTTCACTATGCTCGGCCAGCTTCGTTCGGCTTGCAACCTCGAGCTCCCAGAGGATGTCCACCAGTCTGGGTCTTGGTGAAATAGCGTAAGCATTGCCGGTGAGAATGCCCCGACGGAACTCGGTATCGTGCGGAAAGCGACTGCTATCGCCTTTTCGATCTGCGAAGAACCTTGTGAACACGTCAACGGATGGTTCTTCTGCTTTGAATTCTGCGCTAAGCGATTGAAACAGCTTGTTTAGATTCTTCGTCGTGAGACCGCAGACCGCGCGCCGGACGAGGTAGGAATAGATCAGCTCCGCCAGTTCACGTCGCTCGTCATGGTCTAGGTCGGAGCGTCCGATCTGCATGGCGATCGGGTAGGCAGTCGTAACTTGCCAAGCTGCGAGCTTGCGTCCTAGCCAATGCAAGGCTGGATCTTCGTTTTTGCGCCCCTCCAGGGTCTCGTAGAGCGGTGCGTAGGTCTCGATCAAGCGCAACTCGTCCTCGACGTCCTCAAAGCGCGGCTTGTTCTTTGGAACGGCAAACGCGCGATACTCAGCATAAAGTTCCCGCATGGAAATCTTCTCGCCGGTCTCTGCGGCAAGAGTGTGCGCGAGAAAATGGTCGATACGCGGACGGGTTGGGCGGGCGTTCGGCGCAGCCTCCTTCCACCAACCCATGTCGAACGGGGTCCATAGTTTCGTGTAAAGTTGCTCAACCGATGCGCTTTGCTTCTCAGCCCGGTGAAAGATGTTGTTTCTTACAAGGTCCATCGCCAAAAGCGGTTCGCCCTGTGAGTTCAGCGTCTCGAAAATAACCTGAGCGTCATCATTCTCCCCGAGGGTAATCACAACCAGCTTCAGGCGATCTAGCATGGCCGTCAGTATGGCCTCGAGTCGTTCGGCCACGAGATCGAGTTCGACGCCTTCATCTTCGTCCGTCTCTGGTGCATTTGCGTCAAGGTCGATCTCGCTTTCTTCGTCCGGTCCGTTAAACGAAAAGTCGTCGATCCAGCTGTAGAACAGATGATACGCTCTGAAAGCTGGAAACGGCGTATTCTTTGGCACCCCTCGTCCCCAGTAGAGATGACGATACTTTTTTGAGACCTCGGGATAGGTCATCTCGATTAGGTCGTGAAACAGCTCGCGATCCGACGGCGTAGGGTTCAGCTTGAACTTCGCCAGCGGGTCGCTGTCCTTGCTCTTCGGAACGTTCAAAAGATAGCCGTCGATGTGCTCAATCAGGTCGGCCAGCTCATGGTGCCGGGCGACTTCGCGCAACGCCGCCAGCATGATCTGGAAAGTTGTAAGGCGCTGTTGGCCGTCCACGACCTGAACGACAGGCGTGATGCCGATCTGCGATCCCTGATCGACCGGAGACAGGATAAGCGCGCCCATGTAATGCTCGAACTTCGCGGCCCCTTCCAGAACCTCAATGGCCTTAGCCGTGACGTCTTCCCAGAACGGCTCTAAACGCTTGTCACCCCATTGATATTTGCGTTGATACAACGGCACCATGAAGCGGCGGGCCTCTTTGAGCACAACTTCTACGGGGTGATCGTCAGCGTCCATAATCTTGTCTTTCTCAAAGAGCTCTTCTCAGAAACAACCGATAAACTTGTTTTGCTGGAAATAGTATCTGTCACGGGCAGGTTTCACATCCAGCGCAGTATCGAACGGATGCGCCTGGATTGCCAATACCGGCCAATCTTGGTCGTCTTGCATGGGAAGATAGGTCGCGACAATCTCTTCGTCTGAAGTCAACAAGCTCGGAATACTGTTCCAAAGGAGCAGCGGTGCATCTGTGATATGCCCGTTGTCGTTCAAAACAACCTGGCCTGCCATTGCTTGCTGCCACTCCTGGATTTCTTCATCCGACTCTAGCAACACGAAACTCGGTCGGGGATCAGGTGACGGCACTTCTTCTTTCACCCGAAATGCGTAGATCGTCGGCAACGCCCCTTTCGGGGTCCCACCCGGCGCTTGGTACAGCATGGTGTCGTAAACGTCCGTGTAATTGGGAAGCGGCTGCGATTGCTTCTCTCGCTTTTTGAAGAAACCAAACATCAGGAAACCGTGCCAACTGGGCTGACCATCAGACCCTTTGGCTGGTCGCGCCCCGCTCCCTCAAAGGATGCTAGAACGGCATCCATCACGATATCCCAAAGGGCTGCAAGCAGGCCCCCTTTGGCAACCATGTCAGCAGCCTCCTGACCGTAGGCTGCAACACAATCGTCGGTGGTCGTAAACACTCGCGGACTATTGCTCGCAATGCGCTGCGCTATTGCTTTTACGGCGGGCTGGTCTTTGTGGTGGCGATCTTCAAACACTGCGTGGTTCCTTTCAGTTTCAACGTTCTCTGTCTCTGTCGCGGTCTCGACCTTGCCCGCGCGCGGGCGCACTATCTCGCCCACGCCCGAGAATATCATCTCGCAGCCCTTGGTCACGACCCTCACCGTCACGGGCGGCGATGTCCCGCTCTACCGCAGCCGCATCACGCTCCTGCCCGGTGTCGCGCACACGCCCGAGGATGGCGTCACGGCGATCTCGATCTGGATTATCCGGCGCAAGGCGCTCGCGCCCGTAATCCGGCGCTTGCGCCTCTGAGCGATCAACACCGCGTCCCAATACCGCTGCCCGGCGGGCCTCCATGTCATCGGGGGCGTCCCGCTGTACGATATCACGATCATCCGCACCGTTGCGACCGTCTCCCCGCTCTACGTCAGCCTGCGGCCTCTCAACTTCGCCCATAACTCTCTCCTTGATCCGTGACATCGCCGCTTCAGCGCGCTCCCAAAGCTGATCCAGCCGCTCGCGTGCAGTGGCAATAAACGCGCGCCCGCGCTCGACCAGTTCCAGCCGCAATTCTAGCTGCCGCCAGCCCAGTTCTTGGCGCGCAGCATTGCGGTCCTGTACCGCGCGGAAGGCGTCACCGCGCTCAGTCTCAATGCCGCGCTTTTCAAGTGCATTGGCCGATGGTCCAATTTTTGGCTCAGGTTCGCGGCTGAGCTCGACCACCTTTTTCTCGCGCTCAAGCGCGAGCTCTTCCTGCCCGTTTCCGCGCGCCCGCTCGACCTCTTGCTCGGCCTCGGCCCGCTGAACATCAATGGACCGGTGGTCGATCCTCTCCGACCGCCCTGCCCGCTCAAGGGCTTTGTTTGCATCTCGCGCCCATGCCTCCCGCCAGCCCACAAGCAGGTCCGGCGCATTCCAGCTGCGATCCTTTTTGCCGAACCCGTCGCCTGTCAGCTCCCGCATGGTCAGCATGACATGGGCATGGGGCTGCGATTGGCCATCACGGGCGCGCGCCTCGTGAACAGCCACGTCCGCGATCATGCCACGATCAACAAACTCGCGCTGAACAAAACCGCGCAACAGCTCCAGGCGTTCGCCCCGATCGAGTTCACGGGGCAACGCCACTTCGATCTCGCGGGCAAGCTGCGCATCACGCCGCTTCTCGACGGCCTCAACCGCGTTCCAGAGCTGGTCGCGATCACGCATCCAGTCGGGCGAGCTCGACGGGGCCATGATCTCGGAATGCACGACACCACCCTTGCGCGAATAGTCATGCTCCAATCCCTGCCGCACGTCCCGCAGCCGCCCAGCCGTCCGGTAGGCGGCGGCTGCGACCGATGACCGGCCTCCTGCCCGGCTGATTACTTTCGCACTGAGATGATAGATCGCCACGGCAGGAACGCCTCTCTTCAAAACAGGGTCCAGCGTCTGATTGCGCTGGCGGGGAGTTTGAGGGCCGCGCCCTCTGCATGCGGTCATGCCGCATTTTCTAAGCCAATCGTCACACCACACACCGCAGTTTCAAGCTATTTCCAACACCAGCCACAGCGCACGTTGTCGAAGACAATGTATAAGCGCGCATTTGTTTCTTTTCAACCTATCAATCTAACGCTACCTTTGCCCCATTATTCACTGAGGTTGCCCCATGTCCCAAAGCCGCCCGCCCGAAGCTCGCATCGCAGAGCTCACCGAGAAGAAAAGTCAGCTCGACGCCCAGATCGCAGCGCTCGATGCCCGGCGGCGTCTCTCTCAGAAGAAAGACGAAGACCGCATCAAATGGCTCTTGGGCACTTTGGTCTTCGACCGTTTGAGCGCTGAACCTGCTCTTCAGAGCATCGTGAGGCGCGACCTGCCAGACCGCCTCACTGAACGGGATCAGACGCGGGGGCTCTGGCGGCTTCTTTTTCCTGACAGCCAAGAGGACCGGTCATGAGTTTTGTTCTGGAAGCCCGCCATTGGGTGATCATGATCGGCGCTATGATCCTGGCCGCTGCCGCGATGATCCTCGCCCCGCAAGCGGTCACAATCTACCCGGTGACCACCTATGCCTTCCCGATCATCGCCGTGGCCGCCATCCTCGACACCCTTGGGACAGCCGCAGGGCGCCACAGGACGCCCCTCAAGCTCCTCGCGTGGTTATGCCTATGCGCTGCCACCTTTACGGCCCTGATGCCCCTCAGAGGTCCGTTCAGCGACTTACTGGCTACAACCCAAGCCTGGACCGGCACAGGATGGCCCCTCCCCCGCGCCATTTGGGAAGGCCTCAAGGGGCTGGCGCGGTATTCTGACCTTCAGAAGCAGGCCATGGCGATTTCCTTTTCGCTTGGCGCTTTTGGCGTGGCTGTCGCTGTCAGCACCCCACTGATGGCGATCTTCAATCCGCGCATTGGCCGCAACCGCAAATCTCGTACCGGACCCTGGCAAGCGGGCTGGATGGACCCCCGTGACATCGCCCACATGACACGCAACAAGACAGGCCTGCCCCTCGCCCTGCACAAGGGCAAGCTGCTGCGCTACGTCAAGAACGATGCCAAGGGATGGCGCGGCGGTCATCACCTCGTCGTTTCCGGCACACGGGGTGGCAAGGGCGTCAGTGCCGTTATCCCGGCGATCCTTGATCACCAAGGGCCTGTTGTATGCCTCGACATCAAGGGCGAGAATTTCGCTGTAACGCGCCGCCACCGCGAAGCGCTCGGGCGCAAGGTAGCCGTCCTCAATCCTTTCGGCCTCGTCGAGAATGGAAAGGATCAGTTCAACCCGCTCGACTACATCCGGCCGGGCGAGATGGCGCGAGACGTGGCCCTGGTTGCGGACGGCCTGGTTAAACCAGAACAGGGTGACGGCGCGCACTTCTCGGAAATGGCCCGTCAGCTGGTCGCGGTGGCGATCGAAGTGATCGTCACCCAAGAAGAACCGAAGCGGCGCAATCTGATCGCCGTCGCCGATCTGCTCTTGTCAGCAAATCTCGATGGCACACTCGAGGCCTGGGCTGAAAACGGCGATCTTGTTGGCCACCGCCCCGCTCAGACCGCAGCAACTATTCTGCGCGCAGGTGATCGTGAACGCGGGTCGATCCAGACGGCTGTCTCCAAAGCGTTCGATTGGATGCAGTCGGACAACATGCGGCATTTTCTGTCTGGATCTAGCTTCAGCATGGATGATGTTCTCGATGACCGGGTCGATCTCTTCATCGCGGTGCCTCTCGATCAAGTGGACAAGCAAGCGATCTTCATGCGCCTGTTCATCAACATCGTTCTGGGCACGGTCGTGCGCCAGGATGGGAGGCGCAAGGTTAAGGCCCCGATCTTGCTCGTCCTCGATGAATTTGTGCGGATGGGCCGTATGGAGCAGATCATGAATATTGCCAACGTCGCCGCAGGGGCTGGTGTCGAGGCGCTGTTCGTCACCCAGGACACGGGCCAGGTGGAAAAGGCTTATGGGCCAAACGATGCCCGCTCGATCTTCGGTTCCTGCATCACCAAGCGCGTCTTCAACCTGAATGACATCGAAACTGCTGAATGGGCTGCGCGCCATCTCGGTGAAAGCACTGTCTATTCTCAGCAAATTAGTGAGGGTAAATCAGCGAACGAGGGCCGGGATTTTTCCTACTCGGAGCAGCGACAGAAGCTCATGACGGCTGAGCAGATCACGGGCATGAAGGCGGATGATCTGCTGCTGTTGGTGGGCAACCGCAGCCCGCTCAAGGCAAAGCAGAATCTGTATTTCAAGAGTAAGACTTACCGTGGACGGTTTGATCAGAATCCGCTGAATTGAGAGTTATATAGAGTTAATATAGAGTTACAGGATTTCGCACGGTCGATAACCGTTTGAAAAACCACGTTTAATCTGACTGATTTTCCGAAATCGGTGTGTGAAATGACGAAAGGTGGTGTGTGAAATGACGAATCTAGGTGTGTGAAGTGACGAAGAGCTTGCAAAGTTATCCACAGGCTGAGACGGTGTGTGAAATGACGAATCTTGACGATCGGTGTGTGAAATGACGATAGTAACGCAAGGTGTGTGAAGTGACAAACCTCTAACAAAATTCTGGTGTGTGAAATGACGAATGAAAGCGCTGCGCTTCCTGCCCGCTCGCCGCTCCTGCCGGACCGGCATCCGCAGCGCGATCTGTTCGTCTGTGACATCGTGGACGCGGTGCCAAAGGCTGACATGGCTTCGATGGAACATCCTGTATTCTCCCTTTCGACCAAGCCAGACATGCGCACCCGTCGCTATGAGCGTGGTGAAAATTGGATTCAGATCGCCCCGTCCCGCCAGGGGCTCGCAACCGTGCACGATCGGGACATTCTGATCTACTGCATCAGCCAATGCATTGGCGCGCTCAATGAAGGCCGAAAGGTCAGCCGCCATGTGCGCTTCAAAGCGCATGACTTGCTGGTTGCGACCAACCGTCAAACCTCGGGGCGCGGCTATGAGCTCCTACGCGATGCTCTGCGCCGCCTGAAAGGCACCGAGATCGAGACGAGCATCCGCCAAGGGGGTAAGGAGCACTTGAGCGCCTTCGGGCTCATCAGCGCCTTTGAAATCGTCCGTGAGACACGCGACGGGCGCATGCTCGATGTCGAGATCACGCTTGCCGATTGGGTGTTCGATGCGATCGAGAACAACAATGTTCTGACCCTGAACAGGCAGTATTTTTTCCTTCGAAAGCCCCTTGAGCGCCGCCTCTATGAGATCGCGCGCAAACACTGTGGGGCGCAACCCGTGTGGAAGATCGGCCTTGAGCTCCTGCGCGACAAATGCGGTTCCAGCTCGACAGTGAAGGAATTTCGCCGCTTGCTCGGAAAGATCATCGACGATGATGGTCAGCACGATCACATGCCCGACTATACTTTCTTGATCGAGGAAGACGTTGTGATCGTCCGGCCGAAGAAGGAAACGTACCAGAGCGCCCTGCCCTTGCCGCTCTCGTCCTTGCGCCTTGCGCCCGGCACGCATGAAGATGCCCGCCGCCTCGCCCCTGGGTGGGACATGCACCACCTCGAAGACGAATGGCGCGCGTGGGTGCTGGAAAAGGCGATCTCCGTCAAAGACCCCGACAAGCACTTCCTCGCCTTTTGCAAGAAGCGCGGCGCGTACAAGCGCTAAGCATGTTTGCATGCAATGCGCCTTTGTGGAAAAGCCCCAAACATGCTTGGCGCGATGCGGGCAAGCGTGCTAGCATGATAAAAAATAACGATTTGGCAGATCGGAGCAGCAGATATGACCTACATTATCGGGATGGTGTCCCAAAAGGG
Organism: Erythrobacter sp.; assembly: GCA_020629385.1. Lineage (GTDB taxonomy): Bacteria > Pseudomonadota > Alphaproteobacteria > Sphingomonadales > Sphingomonadaceae > Pontixanthobacter. The sequence goes on along the minus strand of JAHDDJ010000011.1, from coordinate 13,298 downwards.
CGGCGTGGGAAAATCCACCCTCGCCCGCATGATGGCGCGAGAATTCGTGGCCGGTGGACTCACCACCAAGATCGCAGACCTCGACACACAACAGCAAACTTGCACCCATTGGGCAGGACGGCGCGCCGAAGGCGGCGTCACGCCTGAACTTCAGGTGCAGAGCTTCGCCACGGTTAAGACCGCGCTTGCCGAAGCCCCGCGCTTCGATGCGTTGATCCTCGATGGCAAGCCGAACGCCTCGGATCAAACCGCTGAGATAGCAGCAGCGGCCGATCTTGTCGTGATCCCAACAGGGCAAACCGTTGACGATCTGCATCCTGGCGTCGTCCTGGCGCATGCATTGCGCAAGAAGGGGGTTTCGCCTGAGAAGATCGCCTTTGCCATGTTCAAGACTACGGGTAGCGAGCGCGAGAATGCCGCCGCAAGGCAGTATCTCACCGAAGCGGGCTATCTAGTGCTTGACGGCGAAGTAGGGGTCTCTACGGCCTACGGGTCGGCCTCTGACGCAGGCAAGGCCATTACCGAAACCTCGTTCCGCACCTTGAACGAACGCGCGTCCAAGCTGGCGCAAAGCGTGATCGACAAGATGGCAGAACTTCAAGAAAGGCAGGTCGCGTAATGGCCACGAATATTGCAAAGCTCAAAAGCACCAAGGGCGCGCCGCCTGCGGCCGATACCGCGCCCGATGTAATCACCGAAGACACACGCGGCGAGAAGGAGCCTCTGAAGCCGATTCAAGTACGCGTGCCTGTCACCGTGTTCGAAGAATTCAGCGAACAAGCGGGCAGGGAGTATGGCTTCAGCCATGGTGCAAAGAAGAAACTCTTCCTGAAAATGTGGGAAGCCTACAAAGCGCAAAACATGCAATCATGATTGCATGCAACTAGGTTTTTCCCATGTCAGAAGCAAATTTTAGCCTCATATTTCGGGGCAATGCGGTCGAAAACGGCCAAATAGATGTTCAGGATTTTGCGCCTGCGTTGTTGGCGGTCGGTGAGCTCCTGCAATCTGCGAATGAAGTCGTCAACGGCGACAAAGCCAAGGTGGCCGTAAAAGTCCGGGCAACGGCTGTCGCCTGTTTTGAGGTCGATCTCACGCTCTGGCAAGAGATCATCGAATCCATATTCACCTACGCACAAGCCCACAAAGACGAAATCGCGGCTGCAAATGGGCTTGCCGATCTCGTCTTCAAGATCGGCGGTGCGGCCGTTGGCGGTGTTACTGTTGCTGGTGGTGGTCTGCTTGCTTTGCTCAAATGGATGAAGGGACGCAAGCCCGATCGGATTGAAGAAAAAGGTGGAGATGTCATTGTTCACATCGGTGACACGTATTTCATCACCAATCCACAAACGATAAAACTCGCAGAGAGTGCCAATGTGCGGAGTCATGCGCGAAAGATGGTCGCGAGCCTTGAAAAAGAGGGAATCGAGAGCATCTCGGCACGCCAACCAGGGGGCGAAGAGCTTGTCTTAGAAAAGAGCGATATTCCATCTTTCGATGTGCCAGAGAATGAAGAAGAAGAGATCGAAGATGAAACCCGGAAAATGACTCTTCAGATCATCTCTCTGAGCTTCAAAGAAGACAACAAGTGGCGCCTCACAGATGGAGCCGAGCCCTTCACAGCAGATATCGAAGATGTCGATTTCCTTAATAAGATCGCCAACGATGAAATCTCGTTTGGGAAGAATGACTATTTGATCTGTGAAGTGCGAGAACGGCAATCAATGACGTCGAAGGGGCTCAAGAAAGAGCGAACCGTCATGAAAGTGATCGAGCACAAGCCCGCAGCAAGGCAACTTCGCCTCATGTAAACATGAAAGCATGCAAGGCGCTTTTGCGACTTACTTGTTCCAGCTGGAATGTCAGCTTTTAAATTGATGCAAGCTTTATGATAAAAGCTTGCATAGCCATGACAGCAGACTTTCATGGACAACGCAGCGAAATCCCGTTTTGAGCCCACTTTGACGGATTTCTGCGATGCAGCTAAAGTCTGCCATCACTGTTGAGACGAAAATCTTCAACAACCAATTGAATTTTGAGCGGGGTTTTCGGAGCTTGGCTAAATCGCTTAGCGCACTAACCAGCCAAAGGCGTGCCGCAACGCCTCTTGTCCGCCGATCTGCATCGGAGTGCCATGCGCCATGACGAGACGTTGAGCGGGCCATTCCAAGATGCGTTTGACGGCATCTCGTGCGGCGACTTTATCAGTCGTCGCCACGCGGAACTTGCGAGGTACAGACGGCACGGGGGCCGTCATTAGGTCAAGTCGGGCCACTACGGCTCGCCATCCACGGTACCAGCCTTTTGGTATTTGCTGCACGAGGTCCGTCACCAGCACCGTAGCCGACTCGCGGTGGAAGAAAACCACCTCGGTCGTAATTCGGTTGCCCCGCACGATTACCTGTTCCATCGCTCCAGCCCAGTCTGGGTCCAGTTCATCGCCCATGGCCGAATGAATCTCAGTTCCTGCGACTTGTCGCGTCAAACCGGGCGCGGCGTGTACTCGTGCATCTGGATAAGCGGCGGCCCATTCTGAAAGAAATGTGTGATGCAGACTGTTGGGAGCGATTAGATGGCGGACAGCACCAAGTGCATCAATGGCGATGCGCACATCATGAGTCAGTGCTACAGGCGACCAGACCCATAATCCGCCGTCATTGGGCAGCCTTGCAACGGCCATGCGCGTAGGAAACTGAAAACCCGCCGCACCTGTTACCGCAGGACCATCATAGAGCCAAAGCTCGGAGCCAAAAGGTGTCACTGCTGCGAAGCCCGTTTCTAAGTATGTTCACAGCAATACTATGCTGCGGCGTCCGATAATTCCAAGCCCATGTTCGTGCGCAGCCTTTAGGACTCAAAAAACGGCCGTTTTAAAAGGTTCGCCGAACCGGACTTTGGGGTGCGTGCAGCGAAAGTCTGAAAAGTCCAGCGATGCAGTCATTGGTACATCATGCAGCGAAGGTCGGCATCGACACCTTCATGCGAGCTTTTTGTTAAAAGCTTGCATCAACCCACAGGCCAAAATCCAACAAAACTTGAGTAAAATGCCACACCCCACAACATGTTACTTTCATCATGCACGGTTTATGGATATATTTATACAATAAGCTTGCAAGGATTTGTAGATGCCGACTGCACCTGAGACAACCTGGAACAAAGGCCGTGTCGTGGGAAAAAAGCCGCCGCTGACGCCCGACCAAGTTGCGCTGATCCGGATGATCCTAGGCCAGGATCGCGCGCTGCGTGATCTGGCATTGTTCAACACCGCACTTGATACGAGCTTCCGGGGCTCAGATCTCGTGCGGCTGCGGGTCTCGGACGTGGCAACCCCGGCAGGGATCCGCGAGATCATCGAGATCCGCCAGAAGAAGACCGAAAGCCGCAATGCACGTCCGGTTCAGGCGCGGCTGTCCTCGGGGACGCGCGACAGCCTGCGTGCCTATCTCGCCGCCTCTGAAAAACAGATGCATGCATGGTTGTTCACGGGGCAGGGGGCAAGGTGGTCCCACACCCATCTCAGCGAAAGCCAGCTCTGGCGGTTGTTCAAATCCTGGCTAGAAAAGGCCCGCCTCGATCCCAGCCTATACGGTTTGCATTCGTTACGTCGGACCTTTCCGACCCATATTTATCAGCAGACCGGCAACCTGCGCGCAGCCCAGCTGTTACTTGGTCATGCCAGCATTGAAAGCACCAAAGAATACATTGGCACCGAACAGGCTGAAGCCCTCGAAATCGCGCGCAAGTATCATCTTTGAGCCATGCAGACCTATCTCGAAAAGCGTCAGTCTGCTAACAATGTCTCCCGGTTTTACCGGATGTCCGTCATGCCAAACCTGTTTGGTGAATGGACGCTCTACCGGGAATGGGGCCGTATAGGGCAGGGCGGCCAGGTCCGGATGGATTGGTTCTCGGATGAAGGCCAAGCCGTCGCGGCTTTGATCACATTAGAAGCCTCTAAGCGTCAACGCGGCTATTGGGTCGAGCCTCAGCAGCTCGCAATGCTGTAAAACACTAGCAAAGATACCAAATATTGGTATATTACTTCAAAAGGAGATGCATTATGCCCCGCAACACATCCGTCTCATTAGGAGACCACTTTGCCAACTTCATCGACGCGCAGGTCGGGGAAGGACGCTATGGATCAGCAAGCGACGTTGTCCGCGCAGGCCTACGCCTTCTTGAAGAGCATGAAGCGAAGGTAAAATCGTTGCAGGATGCGCTGATCGCTGGTGAGCAATCTGGTGAGCCCAAGCCATTCGACTTTGACGCCTTTATTGCACGAAAAACAGCGGAAGCTCAGGCGCATTGACGGGATATATTCTATCCCCAGCGGCGGAATCTGACGTCAACGACATCTGGGATTACACCGTCGAGCGATGGGGAGTCCGACAAGCTGCAAGCTATGTGGGTGATATTAGGGATGCTTGCGCCGCTCTTTCCCAGGGAACGCATGTGAGCCGCCCTGTCACAGTCCGCGACGGTTACCACAAGGCGATCGTGGGAATGCACATGGTTTATTTCCGGCGCACAAATGACACGACAATTGTCGTCGTGCGTATTTTGCATCAAAGTATGGATGTGGAGCGGCACCTCCCTGCGGGCATGAATAAACAATGAGCTTGATCAAATCGAAAAAACGCGTGTCCGACCATGGCGAAGTCTTCACCCCGGAATGGATGGTGGATGCTATGCTTGATCTGGTGAAAGAAGAGTCCGAACGGATTGACTCCCGGTTTCTGGAACCTGCCTGCGGCAGCGGTAACTTCCTTGTAAAAGTGCTGAAGCGGAAGCTCTGCGCAGTCGAATTGAAATTCGGAAAATCCGAATTCGAAAAGCGGCAATACGCACTGCTCGCCCTCATGTGCGCCTACGGCATCGAGCTTCTGGAAGACAATATCATCGAATGCCGCGCCAATATGCTAGAAGTACTAGCCGATTACCTGCGGATCGACGACGCCGATGATCTGTATGGGGCCGCATCACATGTGCTGGCATTGAACCTGATCCAGGGCGATGCCCTGTCGATGAAGGGGCATGACGGCGCGCCGATTAGCTTTTCTGAATGGGGGTATCTGGGTAAGGGTAAGTTCCAGCGGCGGGATTTTCGGCTGGACGCACTGACAGGCTCCTCTGCATTCAGCGCTGAAGGAACCTTGTTTTCACATCTGGGAAAACATGAGATTTTCACGCCAACCAAAACCTATCCGCCAATGACCGTTCATGATCTGGCAGAAATGGGCGGCAACCCGCAGAAAGCCGCATAACTATGGATGATCGTTTTACTTTGCGCGGGCGCAACCCTGATGTCCTGACCTGTATCGCCAACCTGTCAAATGACGAGGTGTTCACCCCGCCTGAATTCGCCAACCGGATGCTGGACACCGTGGCGGCAGCGTGGGCGGCAGATCATGACGGCGCAGATATCTGGGCTGACCAGACCATCAAATTTCTTGATCCTTTCACAAAATCAGGGGTGTTTCTGCGAGAAATCACAAAGCGCCTGATCGCAGGATTAGAAAACGATATTCCGAACCAGCAAGAGCGGGTAGACCATATACTAACCCAGCAAATCTTTGGAATTGGAACCACCCAGCTGACAGGCTTGATGGCACGGCGCAGCGTCTACTGCTCAAAATTTGCCAACGGAAAACACTCTGTAACGCGTCGGTTCAACAGTGAAGATGGAAATATCTGGTTCGAGCGGACGGAGCACACATGGACCACGCAGGATAAATGTAAATATTGCGGGGCCAGTAAAACAACACTGGACCGAGGTGAAGACCGCGAGTCCCACGCATATGCGTTCATACACACAGACAACATCAAGACTCGGATTGCCGAGCTATTTGGAGCCGACATGCAGTTTGACGTAATCATAGGTAATCCGCCATATCAGTTGGACGATGGTGGTCACGGGACAAGCGCTGCTCCGATTTATCAAAAGTTCGTTGAGCAAGCCAAGAATCTTGAACCGCGCTATTTGACTATGGTTATTCCCTCTCGTTGGTTTTCAGGAGGAAAGGGTCTGGATGACTTTCGAGAATCTATGCTCTCAGACAATCGGCTCCGCTCCATTAATGATTTTTTAAGTGCTGCTGACGTTTTTCCCGGTGTCGGTCTGAAAGGCGGCGTGTGCTATTTTCTCTGGAACAATGCAAATCCTGGATCATGCAGCGTCTCTACTAACTTTAAAGATTGGCCAGTTTCAACGGCAACCAGGCCCCTCCTAGAGCCAGGCGCAGATGTCTTTGTCCGCTTTAACGAAGGGGTATCCGTACTGCAAAAGGTTGTGGCGCTTGAAACGGATCAGAATGCCGCACTGTCCCTATCGGAAGATAAGAGATTCGATAGATTGGTCAGCTCTCGTAAGCCCTTTGGGCTAGAAACAACTTTTAAGGGCAAGAAGACCGGCAACGACGATGATGTGAAAATTTATCAGAACGGCGGCATCGGATACGTTGCACGAGACAAAATCCGCAATGGCCTACAGTACGTCGACAAATGGAAAGTTTATATTGGTCGTGCCGCTCCAGGAACGGGTAATCGTGATACTTACCCCCACCGCATTATTAGCACACCGTTTATCGGTGAACCTGAAACCATTTCGTCCGAAACCTATTTATGCATTGGACCACTGGAAACAAAAGATGAGGCAGAAAGCGTTCTCTCGTATCTATCTTGCCGACTGACCCGGTTTCTCATTCTCCTGCACAAACCATCACAGGATACTACACGCAAAGTCTACACCTTCGTGCCGACACAAGATTGGACTAAAAAGTGGACGGACCAAGACTTGTACGAAAAGTATGACCTTTCGGAAGACGAAATTGCCTTCATTGAAAAGATCGTGCGGCCAATGGATTTGGTAGGCAACTTGTTCGGTGAGGTTTCAGTTGATGACGGTAACGATGAATAAGCCCACCATCGACGAAATTCTCTCCCCAAAACCGGAAGCGAGGCCACGCGTTTATGCGTATTCCATAGCGGATGAGGCCCACGAAGGCCTGCTGAAAGTTGGTCAGACCACGCGGGATGTGAAGCGGAGGGTGGCCGAACAACTGCGCACGGCAGCGATCGCCAATTTTACCATCGAACTGGATGCACCCGCCGAACGCGACAACGGCACAATTTTCACTGACCACGACGTGCGCGCTGCGCTTATCCGTAAAGGATTTGATAATACAGAGCTAGAATGGATGCGCTGCACCCTAGCCGATGTTCAGACTGTGCTGACGGAGTTGCGCACTGGCCAGACGTTCAGTGGTACGCACCACGAAACGTTCCCAATGCGTCTTGAACAGGCCGAGGCCGTCAAGCAAACCCACGCCTACTATCATTCCCGCTGGGAAGAGGACATGCACGCCGTTCCGCGTTTCTTGTGGAACGCCAAGATGCGCTTCGGAAAGACCTTCACCTCGTATCAGCTCGCCAAGAAAATGGGGGCTAAACGGGTGCTGGTGGTAACCTTCAAGCCAGCAGTCGAAGACGCCTGGCAAAGCGATCTGGAAAACCACGCAGATTTTGACGGCTGGCAGTATCTGTCAGTTAAAACTGGCGGCGACCCGACACAGATCGACCGGAACAAACCAGTGGTCTATTTTGGCTCGTTTCAAGATCTTTTAGGTCGTGATGCACGCGGCAACATCAAGGCCAAGAATGAATGGCTCCACACCGAAAACTGGGACCTCGTGGTCTTTGACGAATACCATTTCGGCGCATGGCGCGAGACAGCGAAAGAGTTGTTCGCAGGGGAAGAAGATGAAATTGCCCGCGAGGAAGCCCGACTTGAGGACGCAAAAAAGCTAAAAGATCGGATCGCGGACCTGCAAGAGCCGCTGGAACCTGAAACCGAATTTCTGCCGATCACGACAAAGGCCTATCTCTATCTGTCGGGAACGCCCTTCAAGGCCCTGTCAACGGGCGAGTTCATCGAAGAGCAGATCTTCAACTGGACCTATACCGACGAGCAGCGCGCAAAAGCTGACTTCGCTACCGAAAAACCAGACCAGTGGAACCCGTACGGTGCCCTGCCGCAGATGCGGCTTCTAACATATCAAATGCCCGACGAGTTGTTGGCCATTGCAAGCGCCGGAGAGTTCGACGAATTCGATCTAAACGAGTTCTTCGGCGCAACCGGAACCGGCAGCAGTGCGCAATTCAAGCATAAAAGCGATGTCCAGAAATGGCTAGACATCATCCGAGGGCAATATGCACCAGGCGCGGTAGATAGTCTGAAGACCGGAACGCGCCCACCGTTTCCTTATTCTGACGTGCGGCTTTTGCCCTACCTGCAACACTCGTTCTGGTTCATGCCGAACGTTGCCGCCTGTCATGCAATGGAAAACTTGTTGACCGAGCGCCAGAACACGTTCTGGCATGATTACAAGGTAATCAGCGCCGCCGGTGCCAGCGCCGGGATCGGGCTTGAAGCCCTGCCGCCGGTGCGGCGGGCAATAGGAAGCGGCTTTGATAGCAAGAGTATAACTCTGTCTTGCGGCAAGCTGACCACGGGCGTCACCGTCAAGCAGTGGTCATCCATCCTCATGTTGCGGAACCTGAAATCCCCCGAGACATATTTTCAGGCGGCGTTCCGAGTGCAATCGCCCTGGTCCATCAAAAACCCCAACGGGGGCAATCCTCATGAAGAGGAAATCTTGAAGCCAGTGTGCTTCGTATTCGATTTTGCCCCAACCCGCGCCCTGCGGCAGTTGTCCGAATACGGGATAGGCCTGTCACCCAACGAAGCGAACCCTGAAAACGCGGTCAAAGAGCTTGTGTCGTTCTTGCCAGTGCTGGCCTACAACGGAGCTGTCATGGAACAGCTCGATACTGGTGCGATACTCGACATCGCTATGGCAGGAACATCAGCAACATTGCTTGCCCGCAAATGGGAAAGTGCATTGCTCGTCAATGTAGACAATGAAACGCTTCGCAAGCTCATGGAGAACCCTGAAGCGATGGCAGCTGTCGAGCGCATCGAGGGCTGGCGCGCCCTTGGCGACAACGTCATCGAGACCATTATCAACAAGAGTGAGAAGGTCAAAGACCTGAAGGCAAAAGCCAAAGATCGCGACCTGACTCCAAAAGAAAAGAGAGAGCTGTCTGCCGAAGAGAAGGAATACAAGTCCGCACGAAAGTTGGTCCAAGAAAAGCTGATCAAGTTCGCCACCCGCATTCCTGCGTTCATGTATCTGACTGATTTCCGCGAAAACACCCTTCAAGATGTGATCACCAAACTCGAACCCGATTTATTTCGGACAGTCACCGGCCTTACAGTCCAAGATTTCCATCTCCTGGTTCGGCTCAAAGTATTCAACACAGAACAGATGAATCAGGCAGTCTTCGCCTTCCGCCGATACGAAGATGCATCCTTGAATTATACTGGGATTGATAGTCATGAAGGCCTGTCGAGCTATGGCCTGTACAACACGGTTGTCGCCCGAGAATAAGGGGTAGTCATCACGTTTTTCTTTTAGCATGGTCAGCCATGTATGCAGCCAGTTTAGGTGATCCTATGGAAGTTCTCTTTTCAACGACTCTCAAGCCTATGGCCGACTTTGAAGTGGGAGAAATTGGCCTCTGCAACTTTGGCAGAGGGGCTGAACTCGCCATGCTTGTTATCAAACTCGAGGAGGATCTTGGTTTCGCGGCATTGCATGACCAAGATGGTGAGCAATTCAGTATTCACTATGTGGAGCACAGACCTGACCTCTGCCTTTCGTATGGTCAAGACTGGAAGTTGGTAATCGACCATACTGGCGATATTCAAGTGGGAGGCTATACCTCACCAGAAATTGGCGACATCGTTATGTGGAACGGTGCCTATGGATTATGCGCATTTCAATCCCGTGGGCCTATGAAGAACAAGGTCGACTGTCCGCTGATAGGTACCAAACCCGACAGGTCACGCATCGAAGCAGTATTTAGGTCCTGGAAGATTGTCCTCAACGAGAATGACCCCGAGTCTGGCCTCGCGCCCGTGATCTTCCGTCATTCTCCAAAGCAGGTGTCGCAACCTTGATGGAAACATCGCCAATCAAAGCCAGGTACCCCCAAAAGGTGCCGAGCTGGTTACTGAAGTGACTTCACAAACATCTGCCAATAAGTTTCTGCCGCACCCTCGAACGTCAGCTTTTGATCTCGGTTTTGACCGAAGTGTGCCATCCCCATGCTCCGCAGATAAAGGGTTTGCTCATCGGCCTCGACGGTTAGGTTCTCATTGAACCCGTTGGTTTCAGCATTTTCGGTCGCAGTGTAAGCAATGCCCCCGATTTGCCGCCCCCCCATAAACACGGTGCAGCGGCTCGCAGACTGACCTTTATGGTAGGCCACCGCGCTGAAGCGGTTTGCGTCAAGCCTGCGGAACGACCCGTCAATCTCGGGATTACGAGCAGACAATTCAGAAAGCGAGTTCTCAAAGTATTTTGCCATGAACTCAAATGCGTCGGTTTGGAAAACATCCCGGTCACGATCATTGAAGGTCTTGGCAATCCGAAGGTTACTGGACCGGATTGCAGGCTCTGGTTTGAAGCCCGTAGCGGCCACCGCAGACTGTGCAGGTTTGGCTGTCACAGCCCCAACCCGCTTAGCCGCCGCCTGCACAGCTTCCGCAACAAGTCGGAATGCATGGTCGATATCAGGCCACTGGGTGACAGGACGACCATCTGTCGGCACACCTAGAATCTTGCCAAACGGTGCACCTTTCCAGAGGCAGTCACGCAAAATCACTGGGATCACGATCGCCTCTCCGGCCTCGTGTCGTTCCAGTGCACGAGTCATCTCCACCTCGTAGCAATAGTCTGAGTTTAGAAAATCCGGGCTTACCAGTAGCAGGATGATTTCATCCGCCTCAATGTGCGCGTCGATCTCACCCGCGAATTCCTGTCCGGCCTCGATGCGGCGGTCATGCCACGTTTCAATCAAGCCCTGACGCTGAAGTATTTTGAGCTGGCGTTCCAGCTGGTCGCGCAGAGCTTCATCAGCATGGCAGTAAGAAAAGAAAACAGTCGTCATGTATTATCCATCATTGAAAATCAGGGAACATCGTTGCGCGCCAAGATTTGCCGCTCAGTACCTTCACGCCCTATTAGGGAGGCCATCTTCTGAGCCTTCTCGTATCCTTCGGGCAGCTTCGCGACCTCTACCCTTAACTTATGGCGTTCTAGATGCTGGACGTTTGGCATGAGAAGCGTTCGATCCCGCACCACAACTCCCGTGACGACGACAGGCGCATTAATCTGACCGATTTCTTTCGAAGCTTTAAAGCTGTGACCATGGTGCGCAAGCCGCTCCTTGATCGCGTGGATCAATACCCCAGGAACGCTTTGACCAGAAACTGTTATATCGTCGACATACACGCTAACCTGGCATCCGGCATCGCTGGTCAGCTGATCAATCTCATCCCACATGTCAGCGTAGGCCCAGAAGGCGAGCGATGGACTGGCAGGGCTTCCGGCTGGCAAAACCCCGTTCAGCGTCGTGAGATCGAGAAGAACTTTCACTACGTCGGGAGGGCACCCGAGACACTTACCAAAGAACCATGCTACCTTGCTGGCCGTACAGCTCGGATAGAAATCTTCGATGTCGAGAAGATGGAACGCCGCTGCCCCGCGATGCCGTGCGGCATTGTCGATGTTCGAGCGTCCGCGCACCGGCGACATCAGGTAGTCCGGAGTTTTCACCCGCAGCAGCAACTCTCCTATCCGCCGCTGAATACGCTTCAGATCGCCCCGTGGTGCAAGAACAGGACGGAACGTTCCGTCTTTTTTCTTCTTGCGTAGAGGCTTGTAGAGATTGGATGCGGCCTTCAACTCAGCAAACTTCTCGGAACTGGTCTGCAATAGTTTGAACAACTTTTTGCGCGTGCTGCACCGATAGAGGGCACATTGATCGATGGCATAGGACTTGTCGCGGCGCTTCGTCATGATGACGCCCGCTTACGCTCGATCATCCGAAGAAAATCAAGTATCTTGTCAGCGACAACCCCACGCGCCTTCTCGATAGCGCCCGGCGTCGTACCTTCTGTCAGCTTCTCGTCAAAAAACCAGATCGAGCTGACTGGCAGATCAAACTCTTCAGCGTATCGTGCAACGATTTCCTGACTTGGCACTTTCCGGCATCGTTCGATATCAGAAAGGTGCGATTGGGAAATATCGAGACGTTCCGCCAACTCGTTCTGTTTTAGGTCATGGAAGACCCGGATTAATCTCAGTGCTTCACCTAGCATTCACAGTCCTCCTTTCGCCAAATGCGAACATTAAGGGTCGCGCGGTTAGTCGCCGGACAACCGGGACAGCCATTCGATGAGGTCAAAGAGTTTCCCCATCCCCCAGGCTACCCAGAATGCGCCCTTTAACAGGCGAGATTTCCACGTCGGCTTGCGCTTCCGTTTTGTCTCGCGTGTCCCACGCTGGCTGATCTCGTCGGTGTCGTAAGCCATGTTATGGCCTCCTCTGCTGGCCCTGCCGCAGGATTGCGGAAGGGTGTCGCCACCAGCGCGAGGAACGGAGAGACCGTCCTTATCCCTTATGCTGGCCCCCCGGGGTCGCCCGGGGGGCCGCCGCCCCGCCGCCGCCGCCACAGGGGCCGCTTGGGGGGTAGGCGTCAGAGGGAACTAGCCCCTCCACGGATCGGTGAACCGATCCTGAGTACAGCGATTTTATTCCGAACCAGGCCGAAGTCTGGCTTACCGATAGAACACAGATAGGATCTTCTTTCTGCGATACAAGATCGCTAAAGGCGATTTTTTATCTTGTTCCAAAGGGAGGTGCTGTCGACCACCATACTTAAGACCTCAATTGTCCGGGCGTTCATGCCCGTCTGCGCGAAGCGCCGGGCCTGTCGGCGGGTGGCCTTCAGGTTGCCAGCCGACAGGTCACTCTGGAAATCCTCTAAGCCCAAGATCATACCGCAACGCAAAAGGCCCCAGCCTGCTGACGGGGGCCTCAATCATTTCAGCGGGGCGGGCTGTTACTCTGCCGCCATCCGGTCGGCGTGCGTGGTGCGGTCCATGATGTAATCCACGGCCTTCTGCGCCTCGGACGCGGCGCGGAATATCGCGCGGCTGTCTTCCTTCATTGCCTCAAGCCAGCCTTCGACATAGGCCGCGCTCTGGTCGAATTCCGGCTCCACCCCGATCTGCGCGCACAGCATGCAGTTTCCGATCTCGGCGACCAGCTCTTCAAATGCATAAGCTTTGCGGTCGTTGAACCGCCCCAACCGATCCAGCCGCTTTGTCGCCCCCGTCCAGTGGGTCAGCTCATGCGCCAAGGTGCCGTAATATCCTGCGGCCCTGTGAA
>JAHDDJ010000234.1 GCA_020629385.1 Erythrobacter sp. | reverse complement strand
CGGATCCATTGCGCATCTTCCAGCGCGTCGATCTGATAGAGGCCGCTGCCTCCGATGATGCCGATTGTCCATGTGGTCATGGAAAGAGGGGTAACAGGGCGTATGCGCGGGGAAAACAGAAATTTGCAGCTCTATACCAGCGATATGAAAGCATTGGTCGCTCTGGCGACACTTTCTGTCGCGATGTTGCTTGCTAGCGCGAATCTTCAAGCGTTAAGGTTTTGAAAACCATGACAGGGGTATCTTCACGTCCATGCTATCAGGACTGACACGTATCGGACGGCATTGCGCCGCTATCATTCCCGCTTTTGCACTCGGCATGGCCTTGCCCTCTGCCGCGCAGGCTGAAACCAACGATCTGTTTGCGCAATTTGACCGCGCGCTCGGAACCGAAAAGCGCGCGCCGCAGACGTTTGAAGCCGTTTATGAAACCAGCCTGGAACGGCAAATCGCCCAGCTGGCCGATGGCAATCTGGGCCGGATCGGCGTGTCCGCCATTGATCTTTCAACTGGCGAGCGTGTCTCGGTATTGGGCGATCAACGCTTCCCTATGGCCAGCACCAGCAAAGTGGCAATCGCGGCAACATTTCTGGCTGGCGTCGATCAAGGTCGCTGGAGCCTGACCAGCGAATACCCGCTGCTCATTCCCGTTCGCTCGGCAAAGTATTCTTCCACGCGCGCGCCCGTGCGTGAAGGCAACTACATTTCTGCGCAGCGTCATCTGGAGCTGATGATCAGCAAAAGCTGCAACGCGTGCACCGATACGCTGCTGCGTCTTGTCGGTGGCCCGCGTGCCGTCAACGCATTCATGCGTAGCGCCGGTATCACCGACTTCGAATTGACCCGCGATATTGCAACGCTGGTGCGTGATGATGGCGAGTATGATCCGGCATCATTCATCGACCGCCGGGATAGTGCGACACCCAATGCAATGGCGACACTTTTGGCCAATATCTACCAGGGCAGGATTCTCAGCCGCGCCAGCACCGATGTGCTGATGGGCGCGATGCAGCAGACCACTACTGGTAAACGCCGGATTCGATCAGGCCTGCCCATGTCTGCTCCTGTGGCTCATAAAACAGGCACACTCAGCCGGACTGCCAGCGATATTGGAATTTTCCATACGCCCGATGGGCGCGCCATCGCCGTAGCTATCTATGTGACTGGCCAAAGCACGTCACTCGCAGACGAATCGCGTAACAAGCGTCAGGCCCGGCTCAAGCGGGACGAGCGAATTTCGGCCATTACGCGGGCGCTTTATAACGGCTTCGCAACGGATAACCGTCGCTATGCCAATGCCGAATACGGTGCAGGCGGTTAATACCAATGAAGCCTAGCGTATGAGGCTTGCGCTTCATTACCAGACAAAGAAAAAGGGCGGCACCCGAAGGTACCGCCCTTTTCTTTTGGAAAGCGTATAGCTTACTCAGCAGCAGCTTCTTCAGCTTCGCCGGTCATTTCTTCAACAGCGCCTTCAGCAGCTTCTGCAGTCGCGTCAGCAGCACCTTCAACAGCGTCGCCAGCAGCTTCAGCAGCGCCTTCAACAGCTTCACCAGCAGCTTCAGCGTTTGCTTCAGCGTCTGCAGCCATTGCGTCTGCGGTTTCTTCAGCTTTTTCAGCGGTTTCCGAGCAAGCAGCCAGAGTCAGAGCGGCGCCGGCAGCTGCGGCAGCAAGTACGATCTTACGCATGTATAAATTCCTTAAAACAGCGAGTGGTTGTCACCGGACCCTCAAGGACCCGATGCGAAATCTCCCCCCTAGGACAGACTTCGTGATTGCTAAATAAAGGCGGAAATGTGGCAACGCAAGAGCTTTGCAATAAAAATTGCCTTTTTTTTGCCTTATTTTACCAAATTTGGCGGAATTGCGCGATTCTCGCCCGGCATAAAATGCGGCGCATAGCTATGCGAAGGAAGCTGACCGCGGCTGAAACCGGTGCTAGGTGATTCGCATGGCCGATAAGCAGCATCTCTATCTCGTCGACGGGTCCGCCTATATTTTCCGCGCCTATCACAGGTTGCCGCCGCTGACCGACCCGGAAGGCACGCCGGTCGGCGCGGTCTATGGCTACACCACCATGTTGTGGAAACTGGCAGATGATCTGGACGCTGCAGATGGGCCGACGCATTTGGCGGTCGTTCTCGACAAATCGAGTCACTCATTCCGCAACGAGATTTACGACCAGTATAAAGCCAACCGTCCGCCTCCGCCGGAAGATCTGGTTCCGCAATTTCCGCTGATCCGCGACGCAACGCGTGCATTCAGCCTGCCGATGATCGAAGAGGAAAATGTCGAAGCGGACGACATGATCGCATCTTACGCCCGTGCTGCACAGCGAGCCGGTTGGGACGTTACGATTGTCAGTTCTGACAAGGATCTGATGCAACTGGTCGGCGAGGAGAACGGCGCAAAAATCGACATGCTCGATACGATGAAGAATGCGCGCATTGATGTCGAAGAGGTCCGCGAGAAGTTCGGCGTCCCACCCGAGCTGGTGGGTGATGTGCTGGCGCTTATGGGCGACAGTGTCGACAACATCCCCGGCATATATGGGGTCGGGCCCAAGACCGCTTCCAAACTCATCGACGAGCATGGTTCGCTGACCGCAGCGCTCGACGCCGCCGAAGAGATGAAAAAGTCGAAGCTTAAGGAGCGGCTGCTGGAACATCGTGCCGATGCGGAGTTGAGCCGGGTTCTGGTCACGCTGAAAGAAGACTGCCCGCTTCCGATTGCCATTGACGACATGAAGCTGTCGGGAATCCCGCAAGAACCGCTAGCCGCGTTTCTGGAAAAGCACGGGTTCAGCAGTCTTTTGCGTCGGCTTGATGCAGGGACCGGCAGCCCCGAACGCACCAATGACCTGAACCCCGCCAAACCGCAGACGGCTGCCGACTCCGGCACAGCGGAAGGCAATCGCCAGCCACTGCCCGACATGCCGGCCGTGGATCGCAGCACCTATGAATGCGTCCAGACCCGCGAAGCGCTGGAGAGGTGGGTCGAAAAATGCATGGCTGCACGGATCATCGCGGTCGATACCGAAACAAGCGCGCTCGACGCGATGCAGGCGGATCTGGTTGGTATCAGCCTTGCGGTTGGCCCAAACGATGCGTGCTACATCCCGCTCGATCATGGCGGCAGCGATATGTTCGACACCCGTCCGCAGCAGATCCCGCTAGAGGAAGCATTGGATGCACTGCGTCCGCTGTTGGCCAGCGATGCGGTTCTCAAAATCGGGCAGAACATCAAATATGATCTTAACGTGCTGGCCCGCTATGATGTGACGGTCTGTCCGATAGACGACACGATGATCATCAGTTTCGCGCTCGATGCCGGACGCGGCGAAGGCGGGATCGGTGGGGGTCATGGAATGGACGAACTGTCCGACCGACACCTTGGGCACACACCGCTTTCGTTCAAGGACGTGTGCGGCACGGGCAAGAAGCAGATACCTTTCGGCGAAGTCCCGCTCGACCGTGCAACCGAATATGCGGCGGAAGATGCCGATGTCACCTGGCGGCTGCATAAACATTTGAAGCCGCGTCTCGCCATCGAAGGCGGTGCGAAAGTTTATGAGCGGGTCGATCGCCCGCTGGTCCCCGTTGTCGCGCAGATGGAGCGGCACGGGATCAAGGT
>JAHDDJ010000233.1 GCA_020629385.1 Erythrobacter sp. | reverse complement strand
CCGGAAAAGCCGTAACCCGGAAGCGCGGGCAGAACGCAGTGGAATGCTTGCGCATCAGGCATGCCGAAATTTTCAGGACGGGTGAGGCGTTCGATCACCCCCATGAATTCGATGACCGAGCCCGGCCACCCATGCGTCATCACAAGCGGGATTGCATCTTGATGCGGCGATCGCACATGCAGGAAATAGATATCCAGACCGTCAATCTCGGTGGTGAATTGCCCTAACGCATTGAGCCGCGCCTCACACCGCCGCCAGTCATAATCATTGCGCCAATAGGCAATTAGTTTCTGGAGTTCTGCCAAAGGCACGCCCTGCGACCAGTCCTCAACCGGTTCTTTCTCGGGAAATCGGGCAAGATCGAGCCGCCGGTTCAAATCGTCCAGCTGAGACTGCGGTATGTCGAGCCGAAAGTCCTGGATTGGAGCCATCAGTTCGATGCCTTTGCAGCTTGGGATGACGCCTCGACCCGCGACCGGTCGGCCAGCAAGATCGTGCTGGTGCCCTTGGCCAGCACAGTACCGTTCGCATCTTTCAGATGGCCTTCAAAGAAAGCTGTACGCCGCCCGTCGCGTTCGACCCAACCTTCGGCAATCACCCTGCCTGGCCTCGCAGGCGCGAAGAAGCTGACTTTCAGCTCCAGCGACATGGGCACAACATCCGACCCTTTTAGCGCAATCGCAGCATGGGCCATTGCCGCATCGATCCATCCGGTCACAAAACCGCCCTGAACGACACCGCCGGAATGGCATTGCTCAGGCCTGGCTTCATATTCCAGTGTGGCGCGCCCCGCTTTGTCCATCGCGACAATCCGCACCAGCCCCATCGTCCTATAGAGCGGGTCCATATCAGGCGATGCATCCGGCATGTGAATTCCTTGTCCTTGATAACAATATTTCCCACGCTGCCCGTTGCACTACGGGTTTACAAGCCTGCATCGACACAGCATAGATTGCCTATGCGTATCGCGATTGACCTACTCCTGCGACTAAACCGCCCTTGGGCGTGAAAGATGGCGTGCTCTTCCCGGCGCGCTGAGCGCCCAAGGGACCAAGAGCAACTTCCCGCAATATCGTAGCCGCGAGCTTCCAGATGAACCCGCCCAAAAACATGCTTTCCGATCCGTCACGCAAATACAGTGCGTTCCCGCAGATCAACCTTCCCGACCGCCAATGGCCAAGCAAGGTCATCTCGGCACCACCCCGCTGGCTTTCGACCGATCTGCGCGATGGCAACCAGTCGATTATCGACCCGATGGATGCGGTCAAAAAGAACCGCTTTTTCGATATGCTGGTGGAAATCGGCGTGAAGGAAATCGAGGTTGGATTCCCTAGCGCAGGTGCAACAGAATTCGACTTCATTCAGGGTTTGGTCCGGTCCGGGAAAGTTTCTGACGATGTGATGTTGCAAGTCCTGACGCAATCGCGTGAAGATCTGATCCGCACCAGCTTCGCCAGCCTGGAAGGCGCGCATTCGGCCATCGTGCATCTCTACAATGCAGTCAGCCCGGCGTGGCGCGATATCGTGTTCCGGATGAGCAAGGAGGAGGTTCGCCAGATCGCAATCCATGGCGCACAAATCATGCGCGACGAAGCGGCGGCGCGTCCCGATACCGATTGGCATTTCCAGTATAGCCCGGAAACCTTCTCTACCGCAGAACTGGATTTCAGCATTTCGGTTTGCGAAGCGGTAATGGACGTTCTCCAGCCTACGCCCGAAAAACCGATCATCCTCAACCTGCCTGCCACAGTGGAAGCGGCAACACCCAATATATACGCTGACCAGATCGAGTATTTCTGCCGTAACCTTCCCAATCGCGACAGCGCAATTATCAGCCTTCACACACACAATGATCGTGGCACCGGCGTCGCCGCGGCAGAGCTTGGCATAATGGCAGGTGCAGACCGTGTGGAAGGCTGCCTGTTCGGCAATGGCGAGCGGACGGGCAATTGCTGCCTCGTGACCATGGCGCTCAACATGTACACGCAAGGGGTCGATCCGGGCCTGGATTTCTCCGATATCGACCGCGTGATTGAAACGGTGGAATACTGCAACCAGATCCCGGTTCACCAGCGCCACCCCTATGGCGGTGAACTGGTTTACACGGCATTCTCCGGCAGCCATCAGGATGCGATCAAGAAAGGCTTCGCGGCTCACGAAACGCAGAATGATGAGCAGTGGCGCGTACCCTATCTACCCATCGACCCTGCTGATCTCGGCCGGAATTACGAAGCCGTTATCCGCGTCAATTCGCAAAGCGGCAAAGGCGGTTTTGCCTGGGTGCTGGAACAGGATCAGGGGCTTAAACTGCCCAAAGCCATGCAAGCCGATTTTTCGAAGCATGTCCAACATATGGCCGACGAACTTGGCCGCGAATTGGAGGCTGCCGACATTTGGGCAGCTTTCCAGAACGCATATCATGTGCAGACGCCGGACAAGCATTTTCAGTTGATCGATTACGAAGAAAGCAGGGCGTCTGACGGAACGCGGATATTCGCCGGCACCATTGCGGTCAAAGGCGAGGAACAACGTGTGAGCGGACGGGGCAATGGCCTTATCTCTTCCGTGCTTGGGACGATTGAAGATAGCTTCGGCCTTGAATTGAAAGTGCGCGATTATACCGAACACGCGCTCGGTTCTGGCAGAGATGCCCGTGCCGCTGCCTATCTGGAATGCGAATCTGCCGAGGGCGCGACAATCTGGGGCGTCGGGATCGACGAAGATGTCGCCACTGCCAGCGTCAGAGCCGTGCTAAGCGCGGCGAATTCGGCGGTGACGGCCTAGGTCGAAGCCTCTACGCGTTTGAGATCCAGCTTTTCATTGTCAATTGTCCGCATCCGCAAGCGGTCATTCTTCAAGCGATAGCGGAACACCAGGCTCGTATAGTCGATATAAAGCTGGTTCTCGTTGACCTGGAAGGATTGAAGCACCTCGCTCCCAGCCTCGCGTCCGCTTTTGCGGTATGTAATGAACTGGCCGTTCTCGGTAAGCTCGATGATGTCGCCGCGTGCAACATCGCGCAAGCCGCTCTGCGCGGTCACTTCCCACTTGCCGACAAGCTGAAGCGGTTTCAGTTCGTCTGGCACCTCGCCCACGCCTGCCAGAGCGGCAGACCGGTTACGCAATCCGCGCACCAGATCGAGCTCCTTTTGAACACCCGAGACTTCCGCGCTTTCCATTCGGCCAAGCAGGCCATCAAGCTGGGTAAAGGCCGTCTGCCGATCACCTTGCGTGTGATAGGCATCTAACGCGGATGTAAGAGTGAGATACTGATCCACCAGCAATTGCGCTTTTGCCAGATTTGCAGGCGGGTTTTCAGAGCCAAGCATTACGACGTCACTATTGGCGCCTGCTGCGCCGCTCTTGGCCTCGGTATAGGTGACAGCAGCCGACAATAGCGGGTTGGACGGGTCTGCCACGCCAGCACTCTTATCCGCCATGCTTACGAAAATACCGCCGCCATTGCTGGCCAGGAAGGCGGAGCCAATACGCACGGTGACGGCACCGTCAGTAGTAGTATTGATGATCTCGTTTGGAACACCATACACGGCATTGATCGAATATCCGGTCGAGGGCGCGAGCGTGATCACCACATCATGCGCCACCTCGGTGACCATATTGTAGAATTCACGCTGCATCAGATCGCGTGCATC
>JAHDDJ010000010.1 GCA_020629385.1 Erythrobacter sp. | reverse complement strand
TCTAGAGCGTAACTTTCCGCAGGCACCGCGCGAATACAGGTCTGTTGACTGTATTCTCACGGAGCGCGCCCATGAAACATACCAGACTTCTGGCCTTTAGCGGGGTGGTTGCGCTTGCCGCGACCGGTTTTGCCTTCACCAGCTCCGACACTGTCGAAGCACGCCGAGATAAAGGGAAAGCCATCAAGGCAGACGCCACCAATGATGCGCCTGTAGTGCTAGAGCTGTTCACCAGCCAGGGCTGTTCTTCTTGTCCGCCTGCAGACCGCTTGGCCGCCAAGCTTGCGCGCGACCCAACCTATCTCGTCATCACACGGCCGGTCACCTATTGGGACCGACTGGGATGGAAGGATACGCTGGCGCGCCCGGCCAACACCCAATTGCAGCGCGCCTATGCCCGCAAAGGCAATGAAGGCGCGGGCGTCTATACGCCGCAAATCGTGGTCGATGGTCGCCACGGTGCAGTCGGTTCCAATGCACGCAATGTGCGGGCGCTGGCGATGAATGCGGCCATGATCGCCAAGCCCAGGCTCAGCACGTCCAGGACAGCAGATGGTGGTGTCACAGTGACAATCCGCGGCTCTCTGCGAGGCCAGAGCGAGCTGGTGCTGATGGCGCTATCTTCACACGAAACCGTCCAGATCGCGCGCGGCGAAAATGGCGGGCGGCGGATCAGCTACACCAATGTGCTGCGCGACGAGACACGGATCGGCATCCCTTCACGCAATGCAACGCGCTTCAGGATCAATCCCGAGGCAATGAATATCGCCAACGCGAACCGCTACGCCATAGTACTCCGCCGCCCCAATGCCGGACCGATTCTGGCCGGACGGATGGTGCCGTCCTGATCAGCGCAGATCGGGCGGTGTCGCAGCCTGTGTCAGCATCGCCAGCGCTTCATCCAGCGGCATAACCTGCTGGTCCTTCTCGCCAAGCGTGCGGATCGCAACGGTGCCTTCTTCCTGCTCGCGTTTGCCGACGACCAGCAGATGCGGGACCTTCTTGAGCGAATGTTCGCGCACCTTGTAATTGATCTTCTCGTTGCGAAGATCGGCAGAGGCGCGGATGCCGGCAGCTTCCAGCTTGGCCAGAACCTCGCCCGCATAATCGTCGATATCCGACACAATCGGCGCCACCACAGCCTGCGTTGGTGCGAGCCAAACCGGAACCTTGCCCGCAAAGTGCTCGATCAGAATACCAATGAAACGCTCATAGGAACCGAAGATCGCACGGTGCAGCATCACCGGGCGGTGCTTGCCGCCATCTTCGCCAATATAGCTCGCATCAAGGCGCTCGGGCAGCACGCGGTCGCCCTGGATCGTGCCGACTTGCCAGGTGCGGCCAATCGCATCGGTCAGGTGCCATTCGAGCTTGGGCGCATAGAACGCGCCTTCGCCGGGCAGCTCTTCCCAGCCATACTCCTCGTTCATCATGCCCGCTTCTTCGACCGCGTCGCGAAGCTCCTGCTCGGCCTTGTCCCAATCCGCATCGCTGCCGAGCCGCTTTTCCGGGCGCAAGGCAAGCTTGATCGCGAATTTGAAGCCGAAATCCTCATAGACATCGGCGGCGAGTCGGCAGAATTTGCGGACTTCTTCGACGACCTGCTCTTCGGTGCAGAAGATATGCGCATCATCCTGCGTGAACTGGCGCACACGCATAAGACCATGCAGCGCGCCATGCGGCTCGTTGCGGTGACAGCAACCCATCTCCCCCAACCGGATCGGCAAGTCACGATAGGATGTAATGCCTTGCTTGAAGACGAGAACATGGGCCGGACAGTTCATCGGCTTGATCGCCATCCAGTCGGCATCATCGGCGACTTTGGGCGATTCGGACGCCGCGCCACTGTCGTCCACTTCAGGCACGATATCGGGCACCGCGAACATGTTCTCGGCATATTTGCCCCAATGGCCTGACGCAGTCCATTGCCGCACATCCATGAGCTGCGGCGTCTTGATTTCGCGGTAGCCGCCGCCATCCATCTTGCGCCGCATATAAGCTTCCAGCTCGCGCCAGATTTTATAGCCCTGCGGGTGCCAGAACACGCTGCCATGGGCTTCTTCCTGCAAATGGAACAGATCCATCTCGCGGCCCAGCTTGCGGTGGTCGCGCTTGGCCGCTTCTTCCAGCCGCATCAGATGCTGGTTGAGCTGTTTCTTGTTGAGCCAGCCGGTGCCGTAAATACGCGTAAGCTGCGCATTGTTCTGGTCGCCGCGCCAATAGGCACCGGCAACGCGCATCAGCTTGAACGCCTGCGGATCAAGCTTGCCCGTGCTGGGCAGATGCGGGCCGCGGCACATATCCATCCAGTCGTCACCCGACCAATAGACCGTCAGCTCTTCACCTTCGGGCAATTCAGCCGCCCATTCAGCCTTGAACTGTTCGCCATCGGCTTTCCATTTGTCGATCAGCTGCTGGCGGCTCCACGCTTCGCGGCGCAAAGGCTTGTCGGCCTTGATAATCTCGCGCATCTTCTCTTCGATGGCGGGCAAATCATCCATGCCGAAGGGATCGCGACCGGCAGGTGCCATCACGTCATAATAGAACCCGTCATCGGTTGCCGGACCGAACGTGATCTGCGTGCCGGGCCAAAGCGCCTGCACCGCCTCTGCCAATACATGGGCAAAGTCATGCCGCGCCAGTTCAAGCGCTTCTTCCTCGTCGCGATTGGTCACCAGCGCCAATTCGGCATCGCCGTCAAACGGGCGGCCGATATCGCGCAATTCGCCGTCGACTTTCGCGGCAATTGCGGCTTTCGCTAGCCCCGGGCCGATTGCGGCTGCAACATCCATGGGCGTCGAGCCACGCGGCATTTCGCGCACCGATCCGTCGGGCAGGCTGATTTTGAGAAGTTCCGTCATCGCATTCGTCCGTATTTCGTTTCCGTGCCCCATGACAGAATCATGCGCGCACCGGAAGAGTCGGTGTCGATCAAAGTGACGATTTCGGGAGGCAACACCATTCCGCCCGAAACCGGGCGGCAGTGGTTCGCTTAGAGCCCTAAGGCAAAAGCACCAGCTGCCCCCGGACATGCCGGGTGGTAGTGGTTGTGGTCAGGATTTTCGCCTTAAGCATGCTGCGCAGATAGCCGCATACACGTTAACATTCAACCAATGTCGAGGGTGTGCCTGCCTGCCCGGGTCGCAATACGCTGGGTCCCGGACAGCGCTGTCGAACGTGTGCGGACGCCCGACAGGAAGCGGTATTCCGATGTCGCCTTCGCAGCCTCAAGCGTGATCGCCATATAACCGCGATTGGCCGTGTTCGCCCATTTCAGCTGGTCGTTCATCGAAACCGCATCAGCGGCAAAATCCTGCGGCTTGATCCATGGCAGGTAGCCCTCTGCCCCCGGAGATGTCACCGAATGACCGGCAAATTCGACGCCTGCCGCCGTGCCATCATTGGCCAGTTCGGACGCCCAGGCATTGTGGCTGTCACCAGCCAGCACAATAAGATTGGCATCGGCTTCCTGCGCGGATTTGAGCAACCTTTCGCGTGCCGCCGGATAGCCATCCCATGCATCCATATTGAAGGGCAATCCTGCCATGCTGGTGAGCACACCCCCACGAATACGTCGCTGGATATAATCCGGCACAGCATCGGTCATCCCGTCAGCCAGATCGGGCGAGCTGACGAGGCTGGTCATGACCACCTGCTGGAGCAGCACTTGCCATGTCTTGCCCGCTGCGCGCGAGCTGCGCATGCCGTCTGCCAGCCATCCTTCTTGGGTTGCGCCCATCAGCGTACGCGACGGATCGCGCCATTCATCACTGGCAAAGGCGCGCAAGGCGGTCAGCATCTTGCCGGGATCGTCGCCCCCCCGCTTGATGATATCGCCCAGATCAAACGGCTTGTCGCGCGCCTCCAGCCGGGTTTCCAGCCGGAACAGAGTCGCCAGATCGCCGATTTCGTAGGCAGCCCAGGGTTCGTCGGACACCGGCATCCATTCGCGATTGGCGCGCACAGCCGCCCGCTTGCGCACGTCCCAGCTGCCTTCGGTTTCCGGCTGATGATTCTGCGCGCCGTCGCGATAGCTATCATTGGTGCTTTCGTGATCATCGGGCACATGCAGCATCGGGAATAGCTGATGCAGCCGCTGCAAATCGGGGTCGCGGCGATAGGCAGCATAGCGGGCGCGGTAATCCGCCAGCGCAACGATCTCACTTTCGATCCCGCGCATACGGCCGGGCAAGGCTTGCTCTTCGGTCGGGTAAACGCCGGTGCCGTATTCGTAGATATAGTCGCCGGTGTGCAGCACCAGATCGGTGTCATCCGCTTCGGCAATATGGGCATAGGCATTGAACCAGCCGAAGCCGATATTGGAACACCCGACAACAGCCAGACGGAACCTGTCGGTGCGCCCGACAGGCAATGTGCGCGTGCGCCCGATGCAGGACATCTGGCCTTCGGGCCCGATGAAACGGAAATAATACCAGCTATCCGGCTTGAGGCCCGTTGCAACCGGCTTCACGCAGAAGTCATTTTCCGGTTTTGCCTCCACCGTGCCGCCAGCAACGATGCTGGAGAATTCCATATCGGGGGCAACTTCCCAGCGGATCGAGCGCGCATCCACGCCGCCAAAGCGTGTCCATAGCAGAACGCGGTCAGGCCCCGGCTCTCCGCTGGCAACGCCATAGCCAAATCCCTTGCGGTCTTCGGCAGCAACGGATGCAGGCAGTGCAGCGAGCCCGGCCCCGAGTAATCCTCCTTTGAACAAGGAGCGACGATCGAGTGGTGGCAAGGCGGCGGATGCAGGCGGTTCGAACTTCATGGTGAGTGCCTAGTCCCGATTGATGACGCAGCCAAGACATGACTCGCTCAAGACAAGCTCGCCAATCTTTATGTCAATTGTGCTTGACATAGGTCGAATGTTGTGTAAATGACCCTTTACATCGAGATAAGGAACATTGACATGACACAAATTCAGAAAGCCCTGATCCTCGCCAGCGCGATGCTTGTCGTTGCGCTACTTGCAGTGAATGACATCCTGCCTGCAGCCCTTGCCGAATATTCGCCACTGGGCATGCTGGTATTCCTGCCATGGGTGTTAAACACCAAAGAAACATCATGCGGAGCGTGCAAATGACAGAAGAGCAATTGAGCGACCCAAAAGGACGCAGCCCGTTCTTCTACGGTGGCATAATGCTTGCCGCTTATGGAGTGATTATCGCCCTGGCATCTACCGATGCGATCAATTCCGCAACGGCGCTGATCCTTATGATTGCCCCGCTCGGCCTTGTTATTCCGATGATGAAAGCCGCGGCGCGGCGCGTTGATGCAGGCGGCCCGGCTTGCATGGGTAAAGGTGCTGCCCAGAAACGCTATATGAAACGGGTGGCGCTGTTTACTTCGCTCTATCTGATCGCGCTCGCGATCATGACATTCGCCGATAAAAGCTATGATCCGATTGAAGCCGTGCGCGTAATTCTGGCCACCCTTCCGGG
The DNA here is from genome assembly GCA_020629385.1 of Erythrobacter sp. Lineage (GTDB taxonomy): Bacteria > Pseudomonadota > Alphaproteobacteria > Sphingomonadales > Sphingomonadaceae > Pontixanthobacter. The sequence goes on along the minus strand of JAHDDJ010000010.1, from coordinate 16,903 downwards.
CCTTGCCATCATCGGCGTGTTCTGGGCGATCGGGCGTCTGATAGTCGAAGAGCAGGATGAATTCATGCGCATGCTGATCGTCCGCCAGTCATTGGTTGCAACGGGATTTGCCCTCAGCGCCGCATCGGTCTGGGGCTTTCTCGAAACCGCGGATATCGTGATCCATCTGGATGCCTATTGGTGGGCCGTCGCGTGGTTCTTCGGTCTGTTCCTTGGCGCGATCTGGAACCGGATCGAATATGGTACATGGGGCGCAGTATGAAGAACCGCCTCAAAGTCCTTCGCGCAGAACGCGACTGGAGCCAGCAGGATCTGGCCGACCGGCTGGGGGTATCGCGCCAGAGCGTAAATGCCATCGAAACGGGTAAGTACGATCCCTCATTACCGCTTGCCTTCAAGATTGCGGAAATCTTTGCTATGGCTATTGAAGAGATATTCGAGCGGGATTGAGGCAGGAGAGTGATAATGCGATTTGCAATTTGCCTTCTGGCGGTAATTCTCGGCGGATGCATGTGTGATGATACGTCGGGAAAAACCGATGAGCCACTGACTGTGCCCACGCTGTACTAGCGCCTTTCGACCAAACCTCTTGCTGATTGCGTGCTGATAGGGAATGCAGCGCTGCATGAGCGATGTTCAATTTCACACCATGCCCGATGGGCAGCGCCTTGCCTTCCGATTTGCATCGGGCATCGGACCCACACTGGTTTTCCTGCCTGGCTATATGTCCGATATGGATGGCGGGAAGGCCTCCGCCACAATGGAATGGGCGCGCGCCAACGGTCGATCCTGCTTGCTGCTCGATTACTCGGGCTGCGGGCAAAGCGATGGCGAATTCGCCAATGGCACATTGTCGCGCTGGACCGAAGAGGTGCTGGCGCTGATCGAGGCGAACGATATTGGCCGGGTCACTCTGATTGGATCATCGATGGGCGGTTGGCTGATGCTGCTGATCGGCCTGGCGTTAGGCGACAAGTTAGACAGCATCATCGGTATCGCCTCCGCTCCTGATTTTACCGAATGGGGCCGATCCGGTACCGACAAGGCCAGGCTGGCTGCAGGTGAAACCGTGTTCGACGACAATCCCTATGGCCCGGACCCGACCCCGATGCATGCCGGTTTCTGGCAGGACGGTCAGGCGCAATTGCTGCTCGGCGGCACTATCGACATAACCTGCCCGGTACGCCTGTTGCACGGCCAGCGCGATGCCGATGTGCCGTGGGACATCTCGATGCAGCTGGCGCGGGTATTGCGTTCGGATGACGTACAGGTTGCGCTGATAAAGGATGGCGATCACCGCCTGTCGCGCGATCAGGATGTCAACCTGCTGTTGCGCACGATAGCCGCCCTGCCGCAGCCAGCCTGACCGGAGACTTCAGTGTTCAGCACCATCCTTGCCATTGCCATGCAAGTCGGGCCCAACCCGTCGATCCAGCCGGTCGATCCGATCCCGCCTGAACTGCGGGAATTGCGCGAGCGGCAAAAGAACCAGTCGGTCGAAGTACTCGACCGACTGAGCGATTGCCTCGAACGGGCCGAGAAAGAGGCCCCGGCGATGATGATGCAAACCGCCGAATGGCTCCAGACCGCAAGCGGTATCGAGAAGGCGCAGGCGCATCATTGCCGCGGCTTCACGCAGGCCAATCTGTCGCAATGGGACGCCGCTGCACAAAGCTTCGTTGCTGCACGCGACGCGGTGCCTGCTGCCGATGTGAAATATCGGGCACGGCTCGGCGCAATGGCGGGCAATGCCTATCTGGTGGCGGGAGAATTGCTGCTGGCCCTTCCCGTACTCGATCAGGCAAAAACCGATGCCGCGAACGCCGATTTTGCGGCCTTGGGCGGAGAGGTGGAGATCGACCGCGCACGGACCTTCGTCGCGATGGGCGATACGGATAATGCCGAACAGGCACTGCTTGCAGCGCGCAAGCTGGCACCGCTCAGTAGCCGCGCCTGGTTGTTGTCTGCGGTCCTTGCCAGGCGCACGGACAAGCTGGACGACGCAGCGACCTTTATCGCGCAAGCCGACAGGCTGGATGCGGACAATCCCGAGATCGAGCTCGAGGCAGGGGTAATTGCAATTCTGTCAGGCGATGAAGCAAAGGCTCGCGAATACTGGACGGCGATTGTAACCCGGCCCGGAAACGCGCAGCAGAAATCGGTCGCACATGGTTATCTGGCGCAGCTGGAGGAGTGATGGTCCCGCTTTCCGTCCTCGATCTGGTACCTGTGCGCGAAGGCGGTTCGCTCGGCGAGGCCTATGCAGCAGCCGTCAGTCTGGCCAAAACTGCCGAGGAAGAAGGCTATCGCCGGTTCTGGGTGGCAGAACATCACGCGATGGAGGGCATCGCCGGCGCCGCCACTTCCGTGGTGCTGGCGCATATCGGCAATGCAACACGCACCATTCGCATCGGATCGGGCGGGATCATGCTGCCCAATCACACGCCGTTCCAGATTGCAGAGCAATTCGGCACGCTCGCCGCTTTGTTTCCCGGCCGCATCGATCTGGGACTGGGCCGCGCACCCGGGGCTGGCCCCGAACTGCAGCGCGCCCTGCGCAAGGATTTGCACCGTGCAGCCGAGAATTTTCCGCAGGATGTTGTCGAACTACGCGCTTTGCTAACCGGCGATATCGAATTGCCTGTAACGGCAACGCCCGGACTGGGTTCAGAGGTCGACATGTGGATGCTCGGCTCCAGCCTGTTCGGCGCTCAATTGGCAGCGAAGCTGGGGATGCCCTACGCTTTTGCCTCCCATTTCGCGCCCGACCATCTCGATGCAGCGCTGGAACTGTACCGCCGCGATTTCCAGCCATCCGAAGCGTGCGAAAAGCCGCATGTGATGGCCGCGATGACGATCTTTGCCGCCGACAGCGATGAAGAGGCTGAACATATCGCCTCATCACAGCTACAGGCCTTTGTCCGGTTGCGCACGGGCAATCCGGGCAAACTTCCCCCACCTGTGGAAGGTTTCCGCGACGCTCTACCTGCTCCTGCGCGGGCGATGCTCGAGCATATCGGGCAAGCCAGCGCGATTGGCTCACCCAAAACAATTCGCGCCAAAGTGGAGCAATTCCTCGAGCGCACGCAGGCCGATGAAATTATAGTCGCAGGGTCCACGTATGATCCGGAACACCGCAATCGCTCACTGCGCCTGACCCGCGAGGCTCTGGCGGTCTAAAGCACCCGAAAACGTAGCGTTTCTGTGCATCGCAAAGCTTGCGGGAAACGCAAGATAGGCCTATTCGCGCGCCATTGCCGCAGCATGCGGCGCATCTTTTCCATGGGCACGCGCAGCCTCTGCCCGACCGGAGCAAATTGGATGGGTTCCAAAACCACCGCCTCGCCTGAAACTCCCGCCCGCAGATTGTCAGAAAACACGAAGATGATTGCCGCACTTGCCAAAGGCATGCGCGCATCTTTGCTGCCGGGTGACACGCCATTCGCTGACGACAAATTGCGCGAAGCCGCCGCATTTGTGCTGGATACAGCGGCAAGGAGAGAAACGGATCGCTCGGCCATATCGCTGACCAGTGCGAGCGATGACCGCCGTTTCATGCGCATTGCTATCGTCAATGACGATATGCCGTTTCTGGTCGATTCGGTGGCCGCAACAATTGCCGCGCAAGGCTTGGCCATTGACCGGCTGGTTCATCCGGTAGTGAGTGTAGAACGCGACGACGGCGTATTGTCCGAAATCGTGACCGGGAAAGGCAAGGGCTGCCCTCGTGAATCGATGATTTACATCGAAACAGCTCGGATCGATGCCAAGCACCGCCGCGAGCTCGAAAAAGCACTACGGGCCACTCTTGGCGATGTCCGTGCTTCGGTGAGTGACTGGCCGAAAGTCCGCAAGGCCATGCAGGCCGACATCGAACGAATCGGCCAGACCGAGGGTGCCGCACTGCTCCAGTGGCTCAATGATGGAATGCTGACCCAGCTCGGCCATGTCACCCGCAAGCGGGATGGGAAATCTACAGGCCGTTTGGGCATTTGCCGCAAGAGTGCCAAGGATCTACTAGCCGACACGTCCTACGAACGTGCTTTTGCGTGGTTCGATGATGCCAAAGACCGGCAAGACAGTGCTCCGCTGATCATCAAGGCCAATGTCGTGTCCAACGTGCATCGCCGCGTTCCGCTCGATCTCTTCATCATACCTGTGGTCGAGAAGGAAAAGGTCACCGCGCTATCTATTCATGCCGGTGTCTGGACCAGCGCCGCACTTGCTGCACCCCCCGCCGCCGTGCCGCGCCTGCGCGCCCAGATGACTGACCTGATGGGCAAGTTCGGCTTCGATGCCAATGGCCATGCAGGCAAAGCTTTGGTCCACGCACTCACCGCCTTGCCGCATGACCTGGTGATCGGTTTCAGCGATGACGATATCGCCCGCGTTTCGACGGCGATGATGGGACTGGTCGACCGGCCACGTCCGCGCCTTTCGATTGTCGAGGCCCCACTCGCGCGCCACCTGTTTGCTTTCGTGTGGTTGCCGCGCGACATGCTGTCGACACAGGTCCGGACCGATATTCAGACGCTGCTGGAAGATGCCGCGGGCGCCAAATTACTCGATTGGAGCCTTGAAGTCGAAGGCGGAAATCTCGCCATGCTGCGCTTCGTTCTCGATATTCGTGACGGCGGCAAACATCCTGACCAGGTCGCTGTCGAAGCAAAGATGCAGAACATGCTGCGTGGATGGCCAGAAGCTGTCGAACACGAATTGGCAGAATTCGAAGAAGCTGGCAGAGCGGCAGCCATCGCCACGCGCTATGCCGATATTTTCCCGGCATCCTTCCGTGCAGCATATGGCGCGCAGGAAGCAGCCCGCGATATAATGCGGATGCGCCATTTGCTGTTGGTCGACAATGCCGACGATGACGGCGCAGACACCAGCAAGCGCGATGCGCGTCTGTATAGTCTCGATGGCGACCCCGAAAATTGTCTGCGCCTCAAAATCTACGAACATCAAGGCTCGCTTCCACTGTCAGATGCCGTTCCGGAGCTGGAGAATTTCGGCTTCGAAGTTCTGTCGGAAGTTCCAACCAAGCTGGACGGCGGCAAGCTGGGTACACTGCATGATTTCATGCTCGCCCTGCCTGACGGAGCAGATCGCACAAGCATCTTCGAACGCGCCGATGCCATCGAGGAAGCCATTGTCGCAGTCCTCAACGATGCTGCTGAGGACGATCCGTTCAACAGGCTGGTTATCGCGGCAGGGCTGACGGCCCAACAGGCAGACTGGCTGCGCGCCTTCTATCGCTATCTGCGCCAGACGGGCATGGGCTTCACCATCTATACTGTAGTCGACGCACTACAGGCCGCACCGCACGTAACGCGTGGCTTGATCGCCCGGTTTACGGCCGCGCATGATCCGGCGTTCAGCGGCAATCGCAAAGCCGCCATCGAAGAGGCGGAAGCCGCGATCAAGAGCGGGTTGTCCAAAGTTGCCGCGATCAATGATGACCGCCTGCTTCGGCTTTATCACGCAGTGATCAAAGCTATCCTGCGGACCAATGCTTTCGCGCCTGCCGGAAAAGAGGCACTTGCGTTCAAAATACAGTCCGATCTCGTTCCCAACCTGCCCAAACCGATTCCGTGGCGCGAAATTTTTGTTTATTCGCGCCGTGTCGAAGGCATTCATCTCCGCGCAGGGCCGGTCGCTCGTGGCGGCCTTCGCTGGTCGGACAGGCGTGATGACTTCCGCACCGAAATTCTTGGCCTGATGAAAGCACAGCGCGTGAAGAACGCGGTTATCGTCCCGACCGGGGCGAAAGGCGGTTTCTATCCCAAGCAGCTGCCATCGCCGGACCGTGACCGCGACGCATGGGCTGCCGAGGGTCAGGCCAGCTATGAAGTCTTCATTCGCACGCTGTTGTCCATCACCGACAATATCGTCGACAGCAAAGTCATCCATCCTGCCTCGGTCATGCCGCTCGACGGCGAAGACCCCTATTTCGTGGTTGCGGCCGACAAGGGCACGGCGCGCTTCTCCGATGTTGCCAATGGCATCGCGGAATCGCAGGAATTCTGGCTTGATGACGCTTTCGCCAGTGGCGGCTCCAACGGCTACGACCACAAGGCGATGGGTATCACTGCCAAAGGCGCATGGGTATCCGTCCAGCGGCATTTCCTGGAAATGGGTGTCGATGTGCAAAGCGATCCCGTTACCGTGGTCGGCTGCGGCGACATGTCGGGCGATGTGTTCGGTAACGGAATGCTGTTGTCCAAATCGATCAGGATCGTCGCGGCCTTTGATCACCGGCACATCTTTATCGATCCCGATCCCGATGCAGCGGCTAGCTGGAAAGAGCGCAAGCGCCTGTTCGATCTGCCGCGCTCCAGCTGGGATGATTACGACAAGAGCCTGATTTCCAAGGGTGGCGGCGTATATCCACGGGCGTCCAAGACGGTCAAAATCTCGGCAGCGGCGGCAAAGGCGCTTGGCCTTGAAACCCGGGAACTGGAACCCGAAACCCTGATCAGTGCAATCATGGCGGCGCCTGTCGACCTTATCTGGTTCGGCGGAATTGGCACATATATCAAAGGCTCTGCCGAAAATAACGTGCAGGTAGGCGATCCGGCGAATGATGCCCTGCGCATCAACGCGGCCGATTTGCGCGCCAAAGTCATTGGTGAAGGTGCCAATCTGGGTGTTACCCAAGCGGGACGGATCGAGTTTTCGCTGAATGGCGGACGGATCAATACCGACTTCATCGACAATTCGGCGGGCGTCGATTGCTCGGATAATGAAGTCAACATCAAGATTGCGCTGGCAGCCGCCCGGCGTGAGGGGCGCTTGTCCGAAAAGAAGCGCAACACGCTGCTTGAGGCGATGACCGATGAGGTTTCGGACATTGTGCTGGAGGACAACCGCTTGCAGGCCTTGGCTTTGTCCATTGCTGAAAGCGGTGGGGCGCGAGCCACAGCTTCCCATCTGCACTTGATGCAAACGCTCGAAGATGGCGGCAATCTGGACCGGCGGACCGAAGGTCTGGCCGATGACCAGACGCTGATGCGCCGCTCTGCCGATGGCAAAGGCCTCAGCCGTCCCGAGCTTGCCGTTCTCCTGTCCTCGGCCAAGCTGGTCTTGCAGGATGCCATCGAGAATTCGGCATTGCCTGATGATCCGGCGCTGGAAGCGACATTGATCGAAAGCTTCCCGACGCCGATGCAGTCGAAATTCAAGCGCCAGATCGGCGGGCACCGCCTGCGGCGCGAGATCATCGCAACCAAGCTGGCCAACCGGATCGTCAACCGTCTGGGCATCGTTCATCCGTTCGAACTCGCCGAGGAAGAAGGGTGCGAGCTGGCCCAAATTGCCGCCGCTTTTGTCACCGTTGAGAAGCTGTTTGACCTCGATGCCCTGTGGCACGATCTGGACACTGCAAAGATGCCGGAAACGGCGCGTCTGATGCTGTTCGAACGTCTGGCCGCGGCAGTAGGCAATCTGATGTCCGACGTTTTACGCACCTCGCAAGGCAAAGTCATGCCGACCGCGCTGATCGGCAATCTGGGCAAAGGCGTTGCGCAGCTTTCCGTCTCGACCGAACAGTTGCTGGCCAGCGCCTCGCGCCAGCAATCTGCCGAATTACGCGAGAAATTTGTCGCGGCTGGCTCTCCGGAAAAAATCGCCGGCAGCGTGTCGCATCTGTTTGATCTGGACGGATCGGTGGGGCTTGCCCGCCTGTCGATGGAAACCGGCATAGACCCAAAAGCACTCACCGGTGCGTTTACAGGGTTCGGCGAGAAGCTGGGGCTCGACTGGGCACAAAGCACTGCCGCGCTGATGAACCCGTCCGATGTGTGGGAGCGATTGCTGGTCGCCGGACTTGCCCGTGACTTCCAGCAAATGCGCCTCGACTTTCTGCGTCGCATGGCGCGGCGCAAGGATGCCAAGAAGGACCCGTCGGGCACTGTCACCGACTGGACCAAGCAGAACGAGGCTGCAGTACGCCAGTTCCGCTCCATGGTCACGCGGGCACAGGCGCAGGCGGTCGTCGCTCCTGCCATGCTGGCACAGATCGCCAGCCAGGCCCGCAATCTTCTGGCCCGCTGACAAGAATTGCTAGAGCCGGGGGCAAGCGAACAGACTTGACCCCGGCAGCAATTCCGCCAAACCCGCAGGCATGAAACACGCAGATGTCATCATTGTGGGTACCGGTCATGCCGGCGCGCAGGCCGCCATCGCCTTGCGTCAGAACGGCCACGAAGACAGCATTGTCATGATCGGCCGCGAGCGGGAATTTCCTTATGAACGCCCGCCTTTGTCGAAGGAATATCTGTCAGGCGACAAGCCGTTCGAGCGAATGCTCATCCGTCCGCCGCAATTTTGGGCTGACAAGAATGTCGAAGTGATGCTCGGCAATGCCGTGGTCGAGATTGATCCGGTCGGGAAGACGGTCACTCTCGGCGATGACAGCAAAATGTCTTATCGCAAACTGATCTGGGCGACAGGCGGCGATGCCCGGCGGTTGTCTTGCCCGGGTGCGGAGCTGGAGGGCATCCACTGCGTTCGCAACCGCGCAGATGCTGACCGGATCAGCGCGCAGCTCGATGCCGGTGCGCAGCGCGCAGTGATTATTGGCGGAGGCTACATCGGTCTGGAAGCCGCGGCAGTGCTTCGCAAATTCGGACGCGATGTAACTGTGATCGAAGCCCTTCCACGCGTATTGGCGCGGGTGGCGGGCGAGGAATTGTCGCATTTTTATCAGGACGAACATCGCCAACAAGGCGTCGATATCCGACTCGAAAGCTCGGTAGAATCGATCGAAGGTGCCGACGGAAAGGTGACCGGTGTGAAACTCGCCACGGGTGAAGTGATCCCGGCCGATCTGGTGATTGTCGGCATTGGCATAATTCCTTCGGTTGGACCGTTGATTGCAGCAGGTGCGGCGGGCGGAAACGGTGTCGATGTGGACGAGGTTTGCCGCACAACGCTGGATGATATCCATGCAATCGGCGACTGCGCTGCGCACGCCAATGATTTTGCCGATGGTGCAGTGATCCGCGTAGAATCGGTCCAGAATGCCAACGATATGGCGACCACCACTGCCAAATCGATCATGGGGGACAAGCAGCCCTATCATGCATTTCCGTGGTTCTGGTCCAACCAGTATGACCTCAAATTGCAGACCGCTGGATTGTCGATCGGGCATGATTCAACAGTGCTGCGGGGCGATCCGGCAGAGCGGAAATTCTCGGTGATTTACCTGAAAGAAGGGCGTGTGATTGCGCTCGACTGTGTCAACAGCACCAAGGATTATGTGCAGGGGCGCAAACTGGTGGAGGCACGCATCGCACCAGACCTCGATGCGCTCGCCGATACCGAAATTCCGCTCAAGGCGCTGCTTTAAGCTGGTCCAGCGCCCAATGTGCGGCTTCGGCCACGACCGGATCTGGGTCCGAGCATAGCCGCTCGACCTCTGGTTTCAGTGATGCATTGCTACTGTTGCCCGCAGCAATAAGGCAATTGCGGACGAACCGGTCCCGCCCGATCCGTTTGATCGGCGAGCCAGAGAAGAATGCGCGGAAACCGGCATCGTCCAATACCAGTAATTCGGCAAGTTCGGGCGCGACGAGCTCTTCGCGTGCAGCGAAGGCTTTGTGGCGCGCTGCTGTCTCGGCGAATTTGTTCCACGGGCACACCGCGAGGCAATCGTCACACCCGTAAATCCGGTTGCCCATGGGCTTGCGAAATTCGTCGGGGATCGGGCCTTTGTGCTCGATTGTGAGATAGGAAATACAGCGCCGCGCATCGACTACATAAGGCTGCGGAAACGCATCTGTGGGGCACGCAGTCTGGCACGCAGTGCACGATCCGCAGCGATCATCATGCGGTGTATCGGGTTCGAACGGCACAGTCGTGTAGATCGCGCCCAGAAACAGCCAGCTGCCATGCTCGCGGCTGACCAGATTGCTATGCTTTCCTTGCCAACCAAGTCCCGACGCCTCCCCCAGCGGCTTTTCCATCACCGGAGCAGTATCGACAAAAACCTTGAGCTGGGGCTCATCCAGCCCGGCGTTCTTTGCCGCAGCAACGAGCCAGCGCGCCAATGCCTTGAGCGCCTTCTTGACGACATCGTGGTAATCCTTGCCCTGCGCATAGACCGATATGCGCGCGCGGTCGCCCACCCCATCCAGCGCCAGCGGATCGACATCGGGAGCGTAGCTCATCCCAAGCGCAATGACGCTGCTTGCATCCGGCCACATGCTGTTTGGACCCTGACGCACATCGGCGCGATCTTCCATCCATCCCATCGAACCGTGATAGCCCGCTTCGATCCAGTCATGCAGGCGTTTCGCGCGTACCGGGTCGTCTTCGGCAGCGGTAAAGCCGACACTGGCAAAGCCTAGCCGCTTGGCTTCTTCCACCAAACCGTGCTTAAGTTCTGCAATTATCGGCCCGTTAACCACGCTTGGGTCTGCTCCCGTTTACACGCTAAGGATTAAGCGGCGCTGATACACATACCGCGAGATAATACGTCGCTAAAAGATACATCGGGGAAGGACAACTTTTGGGGAACGCAATGAAACAGCCGGAAATGGACAGCGACACGCGACCACTGGCCATCGAAGCGCATGGGCTGGTCAAACGGTTCGACGGCACGACCGCAGTGGACGGTGTCGATCTGGCCGTGCCCGAGGGCGCTATTTACGGAATTCTCGGCCCCAATGGTGCAGGCAAAACCACGACCTTGCGCATGATTCTGGGGATTATCGATCCGGATGAGGGCGTGCGCAAAATCTTTGGTCATGAACGTCCGCATGATATTGCCAAGATGATCGGCTATCTGCCCGAAGAGCGCGGCCTTTATCCCTCGATGAAATGCGATGATGCAATTGCCTTTATGGGCGCGTTGCGCGGCCTGCCGAAAGCAGAGGGCAAGAAACGTGGCCGCGAATTGCTCGAAGCGCATGGGCTAGGACACGCGATTGAAAAACAGATCCGCCAATTATCCAAAGGCATGGCGCAAACCGTACAATTGCTCGGTACGCTGGTGCATCAGCCGAAGCTGGTGATCCTCGACGAGCCGTTTTCCGGCCTAGACGCGATCAATCAGGGCAAGCTGGAGACAATGATCCGCGATCTCGCTGCCGGGGGCACGACCGTGATTTTCTCCACCCATGTGATCCACCATGCCGAGCGGCTCTGCGAAGGCGTGGCTATCATTGCCGGGGGCAAGGTTCCCTATGCCGGTAGTGTTGAAGCAGCGCGTGACCGCATTCCCGCACAAGTCCGCCTCGAAACCCGCGAGCGTGAGGGACAATGGCTGGGCGCTCTACCTGCAGACCACCGTCGCGAAGGCGATTTCTTCTACTTCCCGCTCCCCGAAACGGGTATTGAGCCGATGCTGCGCGCCCTGATTGAAGGCAATGCCGGCATCCAGTCGCTGTCCATTGAGCGCGCCGGCCTACACGACGCATTCGTCGATATCGCCGGAGCTGCCGCAGCGCGTGCGCTGGAAGAAGACAATGCTGCGGAGATCGGCGCATGAGCACCTACCAGAACACCACATCGCGGCTTTCGATCTTGCAGGCCGCATTCGTCATCGCGCGGCGCGATTTCACAGCGATCCTGTTCAGCAAGGCGTTCTTCTTCTTTTTGATCGGGCCATTATTCTTCATGCTGATTTCGGTTGGCGCAGGCTTTATCGGCGCAGCAGCAGCGGACAGCAAATCGGACCCGACACTCGCCGTGGCCATGTCGGCGCAGGACAGCACACGCTTTGCACAAACGCATGAAAGTCTGGCCGAATATGTACGCTTGCCGGATGTAACCGTGATCGGCGAAGAGCGGGACAGGTCACCGGAAGCACTTCTGGCCGATACGGACAGCAATTTTGCTGCCGTCCTCACTGGCACGCTGGAGGCCCCGGAATTGTCGGGCACCGAAGACCGCATCGATCGCTGGCAGGGCGAAGTTGCCTTGATTGCTTCAACCGCAATGGGCGAGGCCGACAGTTACCCCTCGGTCAAACTCACCCCGACCGACACCAGCATGGCCGATACGCGCAATGTGAATGCGGCGACGGCAACGGCTTCCATCACGCTGATGTTCCTGCTGACGATGCTGTTGGCGGGTATGGTCCTGTCCAATCTGGTCGAGGAAAAAGGCAACAAGATCATCGAAATTCTCGCTGCCGCCATCCCGATGGACGCCGTGTTTCTGGGTAAGCTGTTTGCCATGTTGGCGATCAGTTTTGTCGGTATTGCAGTTTGGGGCAGTATCGCCGGAACAATTCTGTTCCTGGGCGCAGAGGCTCTGCCGGAAATGGCTCCGCCCGCAGTGGGCTGGCCTCTATTCGTGGCGCTGTTCCTGATCTATTTTGCCATGGCCTATCTGCTGATCGGATCGATCTTTCTGGCCGTCGGCTCGATGGCACCGACGGTGCGCGATGTGCAGACCATTTCCATGCCTGCAACCATGCTGCAACTGGCGGTATTCTTCCTTGCCACCTTTGCCATGAACGATCTGGGTTCGCCGATTGAACTGTTCGCAGTCAGCTTCCCGCTCAGCTCTCCCTATGCAATGCTCGGCCGTGCCGCTCAGGAAGCCGCGCTTTGGCCGCATCTTGTGGCTCTGGCATGGCAAGTGCTGTGGGTCGGGATTTTCGTCAAAGCCGGGGCGACTCTGTTCCGCAAGAAGGTGATGAAATCGGGACCGCGAGGCGCGAAAACAGGAAAACGGCGCAGTTTCCTTTCGTTCCGGCGCAAGGATAAGTCCCAAATCGAAACCCACTATTGACATGAGGGTCAGTAAGCGCAGGATGCGCACATAACTGACGCCCGCAAAGGGCGCGGATACAGGAGAGAATGCCGATGGCCACCGCTGCCCCCGAGAAGATGGAATTCCGTTCCTCGCCCACAGCCTATGAAGCGTTGAAAAAGCATCTGGCAGAAAATCCCGAGAAGGCTCCCAATCACGTTGAGCCCTATGATGTCAGCCGCAGCGACATCTATTTCGAAGACCGGTGGCAGCCAATTTTTGCCGAAATGCGCGCCAAAGGGCCGCTCCATTACGTGAAAGAAAGCCCATTCGGGTCATACTGGAATGTCGTGCAGCACAAAGCCATCCAGCATGTCGAATCGCTGCCCGAACTGTTCTCTTCCAGCTGGGAACATGGCGGCATCACGATCACCGATCCGGACTGGGAAGCCGACTTGGCAGAAGGCGAAGAACGGTTCCAACTACCGATGTTCATTGCGATGGACCGCCCGAAACATACCGGTCAGCGCCGCACCGTCGCCCCCGCATTTACGCCTGCCGAAATGCGCCGGATGGATGACAGCATTCGCCAACGGACCGGCGAACTGCTCGACAGCCTTCCGGAAGGCGAAGTTTTTGACTGGGTTAACCGCGTATCCATTCCGCTAACGACCGGTATGCTGGCAATTCTGTTCGACTTCCCCTGGGAAGACCGTGAGTTACTGACATTCTGGTCGGACTGGGCGGGCGATACCGAGCTGTCTTTGGCGCGCGAACTGGATGTCCAGCGCCGCGAATTCCTCCATGAAATGGCAGCCTATTTCCAAGGGCTCTGGGCCAAGAAAGCACAGGAAGAACCTGGTCCCGACCTTATTTCCATGATGATCCATTCGCCAGCCATGAACCAGATGGACCCGATGGAATTCATGGGCAATCTGGTACTCCTGATCGTTGGCGGCAATGACACAACCCGCAATACCATGTCGGGCATCATTCACGGTTTCGACAAATTCCCCGATCAGCGCAAATTGTTCGAGGAGAATCCCGACCTGATCCCCAATGCGGTGCAGGAATGCATCCGCTACCAGACCCCGCTTGCGCATATGCGCCGGACTGCCACCGAAGACACCGAATTGTTCGGCGAGCAGATCAAGAAGGGCGACAAGCTGGTTATGTGGTATCTGTCGGCCAATCGCGATGAGACAGTGTTCGAGAATCCGGACAAGCTGGACATCACGCGGGAAAATGCCCGGCGCAACATTGCCTTCGGTTATGGCATTCACCGCTGCGTAGGCGCCCGGCTTGCCGAGCTTCAATTGACCATCCTGCTGGAAGAAATGCACAAACGCCGTATTCGCGTCCATGTGGCAGGTGACGTGGAGCGGGTGCGTGCCAACTTCGTTCACGGTTTCCGCAAGCTCGAAGTGGAAATGACGCGGTTCTGATCGCGACCGCTGACGGCTAGTTGCACTGATGAAACCTTCCGCGCCTTTCTCTCGTATATAGATATGAGAGAAAGGATCGAACATGGCTGACACACCCTCATCGTCGCGGCGTTCGTTTATCGGATGGCTTTCTGCCGGTGCGGCTTTGCCCCTGCTGAGCGCCTGCGGCAGCACCCCTGCTGAAGCGCGCAGCTTTCCGATCAAGCGCAGCGAAGCGCAATGGCGCAAGAAACTGACCAAGCAGGAATTTTACGTTCTGCGGCAGGCCGGCACCGAACGCGCCTATAGCTCGCCGCTGGACAAGGAAAATCGCAAGGGCACCTTTGTTTGTGCCGGGTGCGGGAACCGTCTTTATGCCTCGGCGCATAAATATGACAGCGGCACCGGCTGGCCGAGTTTCTGGAAGGCAATAGATCGCGGCGCGGTCGGCACATCGACCGATTACAAGATCGGCTATCCCCGCACCGAAGTGCATTGCGCCGATTGCGGCGGACATCTGGGGCATATTTTTAATGACGGCCCCCGCCCGACTGGCAAGCGTCACTGCATCAATGGCGTCGCGATGGATTTTATTCCGGGCTAGCTTCGACCACGCGCCAGACGCGAAACTCGTCCGGTGTGCCGGAGAGTTCCACTGGTCTCAGCCAGGTAGGCTGATCGCCTGCTACCAACTGCGCAGCCAACCCTGTCGGCTGGGCATCGGCGAGCATGTTTATCTCAACCAGATCGCTGCAAATCGCGACATAATCCGCCCGGTACCGATTCATGATAGCGCGTGCCGCATCGGGCTCACTGGTGAAGGCGAGGATAACATCGCGCATCGCGGCTTCGGCACGGTGATGGCCGGTGGCGATCACTGCATGGTCGCTTTTGAGCAAGATTGACGGCCCGATATCCAGCGGGGCGAAGATTGTCCCGTTGGGCAGGCTGCCCAGCGCAACGGCAGAATCGCGGATTTGGCAGCTGGATTCGCGCACCAGCACAGGCTCCCCTTCAACGCTGGCCGGTGCCACCATCGCCCATAATTTGAGCGGCGTTGCAGGCAATAGCAGTACAATCGTCGCCAGCGCAGCCAGCAACTTGGCCCCGATATTCGCGCCGCTACCGACACGTTTAAGCATCCGCGTTGCGAGCCAGCCGAGTGGAATTGCGGAAATCACGGCCGCAAAGGCTGCCGAACGCCACACGAACAGTGCCAACAGAATGCTGGCGCCCAGCAGCAACGCATAGTCGCTCCACCATCGCCGCAGCCATTCGCGCGAGCGGCCCATCAGCATGAGGGTAGCGGCCAGAGCAACACACAATTGCAGCGCGACTGGCACTGCTTCGGTCAGACCCTGCTCCCACAAGGGGCGGCCCTCCAGCACATGCACATACCAGTAATCACGCACCAGCGGATCAAGCGCGGCAAACGGTGTCATCATGCAGGTTGGAGAGGAAAGTCCGAAAAACACCAAGCCCGTCGTGCCAACACCGGCAAAGGCCAGAAACAACAACGCACGCGGCAGATGGCGCGCGGTGGCAATCGCCCCGGTGCCGACAGCCGTCAAAACAAAGAATCCCAGATGCGCGGGTGACAGGACATCACAATGCTGTGCCAGATCGGCGATCCCGCGCGTCGCAAAAAACAGTGCGACCAGTGCAAGCGCCAAAGTCTGCATATAGGCAACCAGCCACCATCGATCCTTGTGATCGCGGAACCAGCGTAGCGCCAGCACCCCGCCAAACGCGGCAACCATGGGCAGAATCTCGATCGAGATGGTCGCGCCCGCTGCCATGGACAGCCCCGCGATTCCGCCGCCGATAAAGGCCGAACGATGGGCAACACCCCAGAGCGCCAGAGCGACGGTAAAAACCTGCCAGCCGTGATGGTCAATCCGCATGGGCTGAAGCTGAAATACGAGCGGTGCCAGCAGGCCGATACTGAGGCAAGCAATCCCCGCCACCTCATTGTCAAACAACCGCCACGCTAAGCGACCGATAACCAGCAGGGTCAGGCCCAGCGTCAGAAGCGGAACAATAATCAGCGCTGCGCTTTCGGCGGAACTCGCTCCCACAAACGGAGTCAGCAGCATGATCGCCAACGCCAGCGGAATATCGACCAGCCGCGACCAGTGCATCAAAGTGCCGGCAGGGGCATTGATCCGGTATTGGTGCAAGTCGAACCAGCTTTGCCCGCCCAGCAGATCGCGGACCTGCACCAGCCGCAACGCATCGTCGGGATCGGGAAACTGGCCTTGCAAAATGCGCGGCATACCAATCGCCAGGAAGATCGCGCCGAGAACCAGCCAGATCACAAAAATTCGAAGATTTGGCCTTTCGTGCCTGCGGTCTCTGCGATCCTGCCCCAGCATGACAAGCCTATCCTGCGTCGGCGCGGAACACGATCCGGCTGCGCAACAACCATGTCAGGGTAAAACTGGCGGCAATCGCCACGAGCTTGGCAGGTCGCGGATCGATCAGAAAGTAATCGGCTGTGCCGACAATGGCAGTTGTCAGTGCCAAACCCGCAAGTGCCGAGATGACAAACAGTGCCTTTTGCCGAGTGCGCTGCATACCGCGCTCGGCCACACTATCGGTAAAAACCGTGCGGCTCGACAGCAGCCAATGCGCGAGAATACCCGCGCTGTACCCGATGGCTGACGCCATGGCAGCAGGCACTGCGCTGGCGAGCAACAGCAGGAAACACCCGATATCGACTGCCAACGCACCAACGCTTGCCAGCAAATAGCGAAGCAAGCGTATGTCGCGCAGTT
>JAHDDJ010000232.1 GCA_020629385.1 Erythrobacter sp. | reverse complement strand
GAGCCCAATCTTCCCGATGCTGCGCGTTGCACGAATGTCGGCTCTTGAGGTTTTTGGAGGTATCATCTCGCAACACGTGATCGCATTTGGGCTCGAAACTTGGAGGGGGGTAACAACACGTTCTTGGCGAACACGCGACTGAAATGGTGCGGGTCGGGATAGCCGCATTTTTCGCCGATCCTCGTCACCGCCATGTTGGTTTCGGTCAGCAGCCTTTTGGCTTCATTGATGCGTTGCTCGCGCAGCCAGGTTGCCGGCGGAACGCCAAACGCATCAAGAAAAACAGCGTGGAAACGCGAAACGCTTAATCCTGCCTTTTGCGCCAATTTCGAGGTGTCCCAAGGGTCAGACAAGTGTCGGATGACCAGCGCCGCGAGGTGTTGCAGGCTATTGTCGCCCTGGTCTTGGCGGGCCTCGCTTTCAAACACTGCCAGTATCGCCCCGATCTTGGCGCTCATTTGGCTATGGCGTCCCGGCTGGTTCGAAGAGACCTCGCGCAGGATCAACTTGAAATCGTCAACCGCATCGGGCCCGGTCATCGTATGAAGCTGATTGCGCCGTTGCAATTGGGTGTACAATTGGTCGGCAGCATACCCGTCGAACGAAAACCAGAGATATATCCACATCTCTGCGTCCTTGGCGCATCCGTGGCTATAGTCAGTCGATGTATCCACCCATGAGAGAGAAAAGGGATTTGCCCATGTCACTTGATCACGCACGGCAATCTCACCCGTGCCGTCGGTCGTCAGGATTAACGTATGTTCGTTGAAATGTGACGTGATTGCCTGATCCTGTGGTGTGAAACGACTGTGACCGGCGGCACGGACACTGTAGGGATATGGCGCTCTGCGAGACAGCGGCGCATTATATAAAATCGTATTCTGCATCTTGGCAGTATGGCTGACCAAAGCAACTTTGGGCAGTAGGTATATACAAATCCGGAGTTTTATCCATTTCTGGTGGGGAATTCTGGGGTTAAACGGGTCAGTATCGTCGTCACACTGGAAGCCCAATGAACGCACCAACCTTCGACCCCTTGTCGGATAACTTTGCCAGAGATCCTCACACAGCCTACGCGATGCTCCGCGATCTGCCTGAACCATATTACTACCGCGATGTGGACAGTTGGATGCTGACCAAGGCATCAGATGTCGAAGCGGTCGCGCTGAACAAGACTATGCTGCGCAATCGCGATCACCTGTTGTCAGAGGCAGAGCGCAAGGACGCACAGCGCAAGATGAACTGGCACGACATGCCGCATCACGAACGGTTCGTGCAAACCAACCTGCTGGAAACCGAAGGCGAGCCTCATGCGCGCTTGCGCAAATTGGTGTTCCGCGAGTTCACCGCAGCCATGATCGCACGGCAAAGGGACACAATCCAAGCGTTCGTAGATCACCTGTTGGATGGGTTAAAAGACCGCGATGCATTCGATTTTGTGGAAGACTTCGCCGCGCATGTTCCGGGTCATATCATCGGTCGGGTAATTGGCGTGCCAGATGAAGACTGCCCGCAGCTGCGCATTTGGTCTGAAAACATTGTGGGCTTTTTCAATGTGGGCTGTGATGACACTGACAAACATATTGCGGAACAGGCCACGAAAGAGTTCTACGAGTACCTTTTGACCCTTGTCCAAGCCCGCAGAAAAGCCCCGCAAGAAGACCTTATGTCCCGCATGGTAGAACATAGGGACGCGGGGCATATGTCCGAGGATCAATTGGTCGCCACGACGATGTTGATCCTGATGGCGGGGCATGGGTCTACGATTGATGTTCTTGGATCGGGCATGCACGCCTTGCTACGCTTTCCTGATCAACATCAAAAACTGCGCGATGACCCAGCGCTGATCAATCTCGCGGTGCAAGAGATGTTCCGGTTTGAATCTCCGCTGCCATACTTCCATCGCTTTGCCACCGAAGACACCGAGGTCGGAGGGCGGATGTTCGAAGCAGGCACACGCTTTGGCGTGCTGTACGGTGCGGCCAATCGCGATCCCGAGCGGTTCGACATGGCGGATCAGTTCGATGTGACCCGCAGCCCGAACCGGCACATCGCCTTTGGGGGGGGCACTCATTTTTGTTTGGGCAATCACCTCGCTCGGCTCGATATGGATGTGATATTCACAACGCTGAATGACCGCTTTGCGTCGATCGAGTTGGTCAAGGAACCCACCTACAAACCAGGGCTATCGGCGCGTGGCCCATTTACCCTTGATATTGCCGTTCGGAGGCGATGAGACATGACAAAAATTACCTTTATTGAAGCCGATGGGACGACCTTCATAGCCACTGCAGAACCGGGGATGAGTGTCATGCAAGTCGCCGTCAACGCCGGGATCGCCGCTATCGCCGCCGAATGTGGTGGCGCCTGCGCGTGTGGCACCTGCCATTGCTACGTAGCCAAAGATTGGGCTGATAAGATCGCGCCTGCCCAAGACGATGAGACCGACATGTTGGAATTTGTCATTGATCCGGCTGAGACAAGCCGTCTGAGTTGCCAGATCGAAGTCACGCCCGACATGGACGGTATCGTGATCAATGTACCGTCATCACAAACTTGAGGCCCAAACATGAAACGCATCTACACCTACGGTCATTCGCTTGAAGAACGGGCCCTGACCATTGCCGATATGCGAGTCAACAAGGCAGCAGGTCGCAAGATGACACAGGTCACTGCCCAGAATGCAGAAGAGGCTGGCATCATTGCCGATCAAGGCGTCGATATGATCATCACAGGCAGCGATTGGTATCCAGATGTGCGCAGTGGTGCGCCGAATACATTTATCACAGCGGCTTTGTTTGCAGGTCGCTACATTACCAATGACGACATACTCGCCGGTGCCATCGAAGCTGCGATGAAGGGTGCAGATTGCGTTCTGACACCACGCAGTCTGGATGTAGTGGAGATGATCGCCAATCAAGGCATCGCCGTACAGGGCCATGTGGGCATGGTACCGTCGAAATCCATCCAGTTGGGCGGAATGCGCACCGTTGGCAAGACTGCCGACGAAGCCATTGCGGTGCTGGATGATATGCGTCGCTTGGAAGATGCCGGAGCCTTTGGCTGCGAGGTGGAATGCGTTGCAGAAGATGCCCTTGAGGCCATCTGCAAACACACATCCCTGATCACTAGCTCTATTGGGGCAGGTTCGTTCGGCGATGTTATCTTCCTCTTCTTCGAAGACATCTGTGGCGAAACCGAAAATCCACCACGCCATGCGCAATCATGGGGTGACGGAGCCAGCATACGAAAGCAATTGGAACAGGAGCGCCGCAAGGCTGTGAGTGGCTTCATGGAAGCTGTGGCAAGCGGAACCTATCCGGCTGCTGGCCATACCGTTTCGATGCTGCCCAAGGAGAAAGACAAGCTGTTGGAGGCGTTGGACAAGCGCTCATGAAGCATGCGAAGCAGACCTTTGATCTGGTAGAGCAAACGGCAGCTTCGTCCGCATCTGGAGGGTCGGACTGGGCAGCAGCGAAAGCTCGTTTTCGGATCGGGAGAAACTGGTGTCTGTCAATGACCGCTCTGGTGAAACGCTCTGCGTCGCAACACCATATGTGCTGCACATGCCAACCGATGCTGCGTCAGCGAAGGCCCAAAAGCGAATGTCGGAAAAGTCCCACACACCAGTCATTCCTCACTCCCCCATAAAACGCCAAAAGACGCGCCCCGGCTGA
>JAHDDJ010000231.1 GCA_020629385.1 Erythrobacter sp. | reverse complement strand
ACGGTTTTCTTTGCAGCCATTCCGACATAGGAAATATGGCGAAACTCTTCCCGCGTCATCGGGTCGGAAATATGCACTTCGATCACCGGTGTGCGGATCGCCTTGATCGCGTCGAGCAGTGCAATCGAGGTGTGGGTGTAGGCAGCGGCGTTGAGCAGGACAGCCTTTGCGCCCTCTGCCTGCGCCTCGTGCAGCCAATCCACCAGCATGCCTTCGTGATTGGTCTGGCGCATGTCGATGCTCAGGCCCAGTTCGCGAGCCCGATCCTCCAGCATTCCGGCAATATCGTCGAGCGTGTCAGACCCGTAAATCTCCGGCTCGCGCAAGCCGAGCAGGTTGAGATTGGGGCCGTTCAGGACGTAGATGGTGTTGGTCATGGCTACCGCATAGACTTGGGCGGGATCGTCTGTCGACCGGTTTCAGTTTTGTGCCAATGGCTGCTTATGGGGTGGAAAGTGGACATTTCTCCACCTTCAAACAAGCAACCTAGTCCCGCCTTTCATCCACCACTTACGGTAGACGAACCATCCCGCCCACATGATCGCATAAAGCCCTAAAGCTGCGAAGATCGCGGGGCGCGGATCATCCAATGTGCTGACTGAACCCGCATAGGCGGCGATGCCCATGTAAGGCAGCGTTCCGATCAGCCAAAACATTGCAAAGCGCGCCAGTGGCATCTTGGTCATACCGGCCATGCAGGCAGTCACTTCGGGCAGGATTGGAGCAGCGCGTGCGAGCATGATCATGCCCGGCCCGTGCGCAGTAAATGCATCACGCATATCGCTCCGTTGCTTTTCGTCGTGGACCACTCTGCTCAACGCGCCTTCTCCCCAGCGGCTGCAGATCGCATAGCCGCCAAATGCCGCCAGCGCAGAACCCAGCATTGCCGCAGCAAAGCCCCATTCAAAGCCGAGGAAATAACCTCCCAGAATCACGATCGTAAGAGTTGGCACAGCAACGAACAAATCGATGGCAAGCAGTCCGATCACGACAGCCGCAACTGTGAGCGCAGACAGAGTGCTCGCCAGCTCCAGCCAATCGCGCACATTATCCTCTGTCAAAATGCCTAGTACTCGGCCCAGAATGAAGGTCGAGGCAAAGATAGCGGCGATGGTCAGCATGACCTTTAGCAGTGTTCTCATGAGTCACCTTTTTGCATGATGCGGTTGGCAATTGATGGGGAAATGCGATTGATCAGGCGCAGTAGCGACACCTTGCCAATGTCGATGTCTGCTTTGCTGCGCTCAACCCCGGAAATAATTTGGCGAGCGACTTCGGTTGAGGAAAGTTTGCCACGCCCGCGCCCGGTGGTCATCGGAGTGTCGACCAGCGGTAGGAACGCTTGGCTGATTTGCACGCCTGTTCCGGCCAATTGCGCACGCAAACCGCGTGATAAATTGTCGAGGCCTGCTTTGGTTGCGCAATAAATCGCCGATTCAGCTTTAGGCACCAGCCCAAGCCCCGAATTTACGTTGAGGATGAAGCTTTGCTTGCTCCTCTGAAGGCTTGGCAACAGGCCGTGAATGATCTGGGCCGGACTGGTCAGATTAATCGCGATCTCTACGGCGATGCTGGCCGGATCAAAATCGGTATCTGTAAAGCGCGGCAGAAACTGGACTGCCGCGCAATTGATCAACACGTCGATCCCGTTTGAATTTTCCTTTGTTATCTGAGCAATGGCAGAGCGCACACTGGCCTCGTTCGCCAAATCAGTCGAAATATGCTGGATATTGCCACTTTCCTTCCAAGCGTTCTCTGGCGGCGCACGGCGTGAAAGGTTGATGATGCGATTGCCAGGGCTAAGCATTCGGAGCAAATCAAGGCCGACACCAGAACTGCCGCCGGTCAATACGATGGTTTTGTTTTCGAGTTTCATGGCGCTAGGATATTGCTGATCCGCACCCCGCCGTAATTAACCGAGGTTCATTTGTCCTTATTTCAAGAGCTTATGGTCAAAAATGGGCGCAAAGTGGCGCTAGAAGTAGGCGATCATGTCTTCATGCAAGGCGATAGCAATTCGAATATCTACTTCGTGAAGTCGGGCCTTTTGAAGGCTTATTACATTCGCGCCGATGGCAAGGAGCATATCAAATCCTTTCTTCCAGAAGGATCTATAATTGGCAGTATGGTGGCGCTGGTGGATGGTGACCCATGCACCTTTAGCTTGGTCGCAAATGAGCCGACCACCGCCATTGCTTTGCCTTACAAGGTTCTAGCCGACGCCGCACAAAGTGACATTGAGCTAGCCAACGCGCTAGTCGGTTTTTTGGGCACATATGGCAAACGCAAGGAACAGCGCGAATTTCAATTGCTCAGCCTTTCGGCAGAGGATCGCTATGCTTTGTTGGTTGAAACCAATCCCGACATTTCAGACCGCGTTAGTCAGGCTGACCTGGCTTCCTACGTCGGCATCACCCCGCAAGCACTCAGCAGGATCAAGCGGCGGTTGAAGTAAGGCCTTAGAAGGCTGAAGCTGCTTGAACGGGTTATGTCCGCAAATGGGTCGTTAGCGGACGTACACCTCACCGCTCCACGCCTTTCACCTTGCCCCATTGTCGTGCAGCGGTGTAACCGAGGTACCCCGTGCCAAACAGCGCATAGAGCGGTTCAGGCAAACCGGCGAGATAGGCGTTCATCCCGTTGGCGATATCCTTGGCTGTGGTGGGGCTGAAGGCGGCGAGCACCCCCATCGGAAGGGCGGTCAGCAGCAAAACATACATGACATATAGAAAGCTGGGGCGGGCGCGGCTGGTCCACGGGTCTTTGGAGTTTGCCTCCGCTACGATGGCGGAGAGGCGCGCTTCGATGGATTTCAGCTCGTGGGAGCCTTCCAGCTTGAGCAACTCCAGCTTGGCTTTGGCGCGAGCCTCCTTGTCCGGGATGATCTTGTCAATCAGCGAGGCGATAGGACCGATGAGTGATTCGAGCAGAGCCATGGGCACGTTCCTTTTCGGGTAAAGAAACGACAAATAACCAAAATGGTTATTGTAGGAAAATAAAATTACCTATTTGCGGACGCTAGCCAGAAGGGACTGCGCCAGAGCGAGGTGCGGCCGGTCCAGCATCGCGCCGTTCAGGCCGACGGTTCCCGCACCCGGATTGGCTTCGAACGCGGCAACAATTGCGCGCGCCTCGTCAAGTTCCTCTTCGCTCGGCGTGAAAGCCTCATTTATGACGGGGATCTGCGCCGGATGGATCGCCAGCATTCCGCGATAGCCTTGGCTCCGCACCATCAACGCCCGTTCGCGAAGCCCGTCCAGATCGCGGAAATCGGCCTGAATGGTTTCAATCGGCGCGACACCGGCGGCAACTGCGCCGAGCAGGCACAGACTGCGGGCGAGCTCGAATGTGGGCATGTATTGCCCATTTGGCTGAAACTGGACCCGCGCGCCCAATGCTGAGGAGAGATCCTCTGCGCCCCAACTCATTGCGACCAATCGCGGTGCGCCTTCATATGTGCCGGTGTGGAACATGGCCTTCGCCGTTTCCGTGACAAGAGCCGCGACTTTGGTCGATCCTTGTTCAATACCGTGTTCTTTCTCCAGCTTGGTGAGCATCGCGTCCAGCGTTTCGACGTCCTGCTTTCCTTCGGCTTTGGGCAGAAACAATCCGCCTGGCCGGGCCGCCATGACCGCTTCGAGATCGGCCTGCGTTTCGCCGCCGGACAGCGGATTTACGCGCACC
>JAHDDJ010000230.1 GCA_020629385.1 Erythrobacter sp. | reverse complement strand
GTGTGGTATTTCGGCCATTATGGATCAAGTTTCCGGTCGGGCTGGCAGGAAAGAGAGCGCCAACACCGCGATTATCGCGATCATCGCTGCCCATGCGCTGAGCGACCCTGAGGGAACGCCATGCGTGATTAACGCGCCGTTGCCTCCGGGTATCAGGGTGGCCCCGGATCCCATCATGCCGCCGCCGAGCAAACATCGCAGCCATGCCGATATATTCGGGGCCGCCCAGGCGAAACGGCCCGATCTGTGTGCCGCAAATATAGCGCCGGAAAACAAGGCAAAGGCGCCTAGTAGAGCTTTGCCCCCCGCGCCCATTGCACGGCTTCCGGAGAGAAATGCCCCTTCATGTCCAATCACCGACAAATGGGTCCAGCTGCCAGCAAGCGCGAAGAGCAATCCGCCCAGTGCCCCGATCACGAGCATCGCTGTGAAGGGCCGCATCAAAGTGGCTGGCTTGGTTGCGACCGCCACCAGATTACGAAGGTGCCGCCGTTGCACGGCCGGATACGCCAAGATCGCGCAGATCACGGCAGCGATTGCTCCGACCGGCCAGACATCGGCAAATAGGGGCGCGGCCGTGTCGCTTGGACGGATCATTGCCGAGATGGAGATTGCACCCAGCCCCGCTCCGATGATTGATCCGGTGTAATCAAGCTGCCCGCCGCTCACCCGTGCCAATGTGCCGAATGCGCAACCGCCATTGATCCGCGCGCCCAATCCGAAAATCGCCCCGCCAGCCAGAATCGACAGGGAGATTGGCGCAGATGGCGCGAGTATGTCATCTGCCGGCAATAACCACGAAAGCGGCAGGATCAGACAGCCTGACGCCGCTGCTGCAACTATGAACGCCCGGATACGCAACGTTTTGCCGTGGATGATCCATTGATGCGTTGCATCGACCATACAAATGCTTCCGCGCCGGATCGCGAAGCCGATGATGAAGGCCGCTGCCATAACGGCAAAAGCTGCGGCAATGTCATATGCTGTCATTCTCGCTCTCTCTAGAGAGCAACCCTAGCGCCAGAACGGCGCTGTGGCGACAGTCCAGCTTATCGCGGCAATTCGCTATGCCCCATCAAGGCTTCGTCGACGGCGCGCGCGCATTGGCGACCTTCGCGAATCGCCCAGACAATCAAAGACTGGCCTCGGCGCATATCCCCGCAAGCGAACACATTTGGCTCGCTGGTAGCATAGTTTTCTGTATTTGCCGCGACATTGCCGCGCCCGTCCAGTTCCACGCCAGCCCGATCAAGCAGTCCGCGTTTGCGTGGACCGGTAAAGCCCATCGCCAGCAAGATGAGGTCTGCCCGGAGTGTGAATTCGCTTCCAGCGACTTCCTGCATCTGGCGGTCTTTCCATTCGACCCGCACGCATTCCAGACCGGTTACATCGCCATCTTCGCCGATCACCCGTTTGGCAAGCACCGACCAGTCGCGATTGGCACCTTCTTCATGGCTGGAGGATGTGCGCATCTTCATCGGCCAATCGGGCCAGGTCAGCGCCTTGTCTTCCTTTTCAGGAGGCTGCGGCATGATTTCAAGCTGGGTCACACTTTTTGCACCCTGCCGGTTGGATGTGCCGACACAGTCCGATCCGGTATCGCCGCCGCCGATTACGATGACGTCTTTTCCGGTAGCGGTCAGCGTACCGCGCGGTGCAGCGCGGACTTCGTCATCGCCTGCATTGCGCTTGTTCTGCTGGGTCAGGAATTCCATGGCCAAGCGCACGCCGGACAGTTCTGCGCCGGGAATATCGAGAGTACGCGCTTCTTCTGCTCCGCCCGACAGGACGACCGCATCAAAATTCTCCTGCAGTGCCTTGAAGCTGACTTCCACACCCACTTCGGCGGAAGTTTTGAAAGTCACTCCCTCGGCCTCCATCTGCACCGCGCGGCGGTTGATCAGATGCTTTTCCATCTTGAAGTCGGGGATGCCGTAACGCAGTAATCCGCCGATCCGGTCATTCTTTTCGAATACGGTTACAGCGTGCCCGGCACGGGCAAGCTGCTGTGCGCAGGCCATGCCCGCTGCGCCTGATCCGATAACAGCGACGCTCTTGCCTGTCTGTTTTTCGGCGGGTTGCGGCTTGATCCAGCCCTCCTTCCAGCCGCGATCAACAATAGCGCATTCAATGCTTTTGATGGTCACCGGCTGGTCGATAATATTGAGCGTGCAGCTTGCTTCACAGGGCGCAGGACAGACGCGTCCGGTGAATTCGGGGAAGTTGTTGGTGGAGTGCAGAACAGCCAGCGCGTTCTGCCAATCGCCTTTGTAAACCAGGTCATTCCAGTCCGGGATGATGTTGTTTACCGGGCAGCCATTGTGACAATAGGGAATGCCGCAATCCATGCACCGCGCCGCCTGCTTTTGCAGCGCGCCCTCTTCCGGCTGGACCACGAATTCCTTGTAATTCTTCAGCCGTTCCTTGGGATCGATATAGTCGCGTTCGCGCCGCTCGATTTCCAGAAATCCGGTATCTTTACCCATAGTGCTTGACCCTTATTCCGCTGCGACGCTGGCGGCTTCTTCACGCTCTGCCTCTAGCTGGCGGAGCGCGCGAGCGTAATCGCGCGGCATAACTTTAACGAATTTTGATAGCGTTGAGTCCCAATCATTCAGCATCCGTTCGGCCTTGGCAGAACCGGTATGCAACTTGTGGCGTTCAATCAGGATTTTCAGCCTTTCGGCATCATGGCGCAGCATGTCGCCCATGCCCAGATCATTCACTCCGCTGGCGCGCTGCTGCGGACGACCGGTGCCTTCATCGGCATCCGGTTCAGCCGAAAGCGGGACGAGATCGACTTGGGCCATGTTGCAACGTTGGTCGAATGTCCCTTTAGGATCATAAACATAAGCGACACCGCCGCTCATGCCTGCCGCGAAATTGCGCCCGGTTCGACCAAGCACAACCACAACCCCGCCGGTCATATATTCGCAGGCGTGATCGCCTGCCCCTTCGACGACGGCAATTGCACCGGAATTGCGAACAGCAAAGCGTTCGCCCGCGACGCCTTCGAAATAGGCTTCGCCCGATATTGCGCCGTAGAGCACCGTGTTGCCAACAATGATGTTTTCACCGGGCTGGCGATCTACGCCTTCCGGAGGTCGGACGATAATCCGTCCGCCCGAAAGGCCTTTGCCAACATAGTCGTTGGCATCGCCGGTCAGATCGAGCGTGACCCCGTGTGCGAGCCACGCGCCGAAGCTTTGCCCTGCCACACCTGTCAAATTGATGCGAATGGTGTCAGGTGCAAGACCTGCATGGCCATGCGCTTTCGCAATTGCGCCAGACAGCATGGTGCCTGCGGTGCGGTTGACGTTGCGGATGGGCAGATCGAGCGTGATTGGCGTGCCGTCTTGCAAGGCAGGTTTGCATGCCTCGATAAGCTGGTTGTCCAGTGCAGCGGCAAGGCCGTGATCCTGCGTTTCGGTATGGAACAACTGCTTGCCTTCTTCCAGATCAACCACGTGAAGCAATTTGCCCAGATCGACGCCCTCGGCTTTCCAGTGGCGTTCGACGCGCTTCATATCGATCCGGTCGACACGGCCGACCATTTCTTCGACCGTGCGGAAGCCCATCTCCGCCATGATCTGGCGCAGCTCTTCAGCAACAAAGAAGAAGTAATTGATCACATGCTCGGGCGTGCCGGTGAAGCGTTTGCGCAAGACTGGGTCCTGCGTTGCGACCCCGAC
>JAHDDJ010000229.1 GCA_020629385.1 Erythrobacter sp. | reverse complement strand
ACCTGCTGCCTCAAGATTAGAAGTCTCGCGCTCTATCCAGATGAGCTACGGGCGCACGCTGGAGTGCGCATAGCGTCCTTTTCGTGAAGCGCAAATGCCGATAGGGCCTGCGCCTATGACAAATTGCGATGACACCCCGCCACAGGACGAAACACAACCGCCGCGCCATTTCCGTTACTTTGATTTCGTGATGGCGGCTTTCGTCACGATCTTGCTGCTGTCCAACGTCATCGGCGCTGGCAAGGTTTCCGAAGTGGAAGTGCCGTTTTATGGGCTTACGCCTTTTGGTGCAGGCGTGCTGTTTTTCCCGGTCAGCTATGTGATCGGCGATATTCTCACTGAAGTATACGGCTATGCCAAGGCGCGGCGGGTGATATGGACAGGGTTTGCCGCCCTGTTGTTCATGGCTCTGATGGCATGGGTCGTCGTAGCTCTTCCGCCAGCGGCAGATTGGGGAAATCAGGACGCATATGAACGCGTCTTCGGGCAAGTACCGCGCATTGTCGGCGCATCTATAATTGCGTTCTGGGCGGGTGAATTCGTCAACTCCTACGTCCTGGCCAAGATGAAGATCTGGACCAAGGGTAAGGCGCTATGGAGCCGGACTATTGGATCGACCGTCTTCGGTCAGGGCGTGGATAGCGCGCTATTCTATCCCTTGGCTTTTCTGGGTGCAGCGGGCTGGACGACCGATCTGGTCATTACCGTCGCCCTGACACAATGGGCCATCAAAGTTGCGTGGGAAGCCTTACTGACGCCCGTCACCTATGCCGTTGTTGGATGGTTGAAAAAACGCGAAGGCGTGGAAGTGTTCGACACGGACACCAATTTCTCGCCCTTCGCCAAATCTGCATAGAAAAAGGGCCGGACACAAAGTCCGGCCCTCCCCTCTCCCCAAAGGGTATTCTGCTTAGAACGATACGCCCACTGCGATGCCGTAGCGGCGCGGATCAAGCGTAAAGATGTTGGTGAACAGGCCCGAAGAAGCATCGGTGACATACAGACCCGTGGTCGAGTTGCTGTCAAAGATGTTCTGGACGAAACCGCGCACAAACCAGTTCTGGTCGGGCGAGTTCAACTGGATCTGCGCATTCGCCTGAACAAACGGAGCAATCCGGTTCACATTGCCGTTGAAGACATTGCCGAACTGCTCGCCGGTATAGGCGATGTCGAAACGGGGGACCAAGGTCATACCGCTATCGAATTCCGCAGTGTACTGGACACCGACCGATGCCTTGAGTTCCGGTGCCTGAGGCAGCTTATTGCCTTTCAAATTCACCTCAACGCCCGGGCTCAGCACGGTTACGCCACCAAATGCAGCACCTATCGCACCAGCTTGTGCTTCCAATACGCTACAGATGCTGAAAGCGCCTGAGGAAGCAATCCCGCCATCGAAGGGGAACTCCTCGGTGCCTTGCAAGCCGAGACCTGGGTTGATGGCATTCACAAAGGCGTCAGCGCCGCCCGGTGCACCCGCTTGCACGGAGCACAAAGCGCCATTGGTGATGTCCTTGATGATCACTGCATTAGGATCACCACCACCCGGATCACGCGGATTGCTGAAGAACTGATCCCCGGCAACCTGCGCATTCAGATAGCTGAAGTTGATGTTGAACAGCCAATTGTAATCCGGACGAAGGATCGCCTCGATTTCCGCACCGAAGATATTGGCATCAATCGTGTCGTTGACCGATGTCCGGGCGATAATCCGGCTCAGCTGCAGGTCCTTATATTTGTAGTAGAAGGCCGTTGCATTGAGCTGAAGTTCGCCATTGCCGAAGGTGTTTTTCAGACCAACTTCGAACGCATCGATGGATTCTGCATCGAAGCTGTCCGACACGTTGAAAATGGGCTGAAGCGGCGGGTTGATACCGCCAGACTTGTACCCGCGCGAATAGGACGCATAGAGCAGATTGTCCGGAGTAATCTGGTAATCCAGAACCGCACGACCTGTTATCTCGTTAAACGAAACCGACCGCGCCTGGATCAGCTGGTTGCCAGCCGTTCCCGGATCAGCGTCGTAACTGCCCACGAATGGCGAGCCGAACGGATCGGTGTTGTTGCTGTACGGATTGAGGAAACTCGCCAAGGTCGAACGGGCAGTGATCGACTTGCTGTCGTCATTGTAACGGAGGCCAGCCGTCAGTTTCAGACGGTCGGACAATTCCAGATAACCCTCGGCAAAGACGCCGTAGCTTTCCAGTTCAAAGCCGGTTGTATTGTTCCGGAAGAACGAGGTTGCCAGATAGGATGGCTCAAGACCGTTGCCCAGCGATGTAAATGATCCCAACACGCCGGTGATGTAATCAATCGCAAACGCATTCACGAAGTAGCTGTTTTCAAGAACCTTCGAATTGGCGTAAATGCCGCCCAGCAGGAAATTGAACGGCCCATCCAGATCGCTCGAGATAATCGCCTCGACCGAATAGGATTCGTTTTCCTGGTTGGAACGGTCAAATTGCGGCCCATTGGGCGTACAAATCCGGAAGCCCTCATAGGAACCGAGATTGTCGAGACGTGTCTCCGAGGTACACAGATTTCCGCCATCAAACAGCGCATCTACAATGGGTTGGAAATACACGCCGGTGCCCGGGCCCGCAGCACCTGCTGCGAAGGCATTCAAGGTCGGAAAAGCAACAGCCGCATTCGGGATTTGACCGATTGCCTGGTTGTAATCCTGCCGCGAATCGACGCTGGTTTCCTGATAGGTGCCGGTGATCGACGCCTGAATTGCCCCGAAATTGTGTTCGAGATGGGCCTGCAATTGCAGTTCATCCGCAAAATATTCCGGTGTGAATTCGGTACGGATCTGACGGACATCGTCTGGTTCCGTGAAGTTCGCGTATGAATCTGGCCCATACAAGCTGTTCAGACCCAAAGCCGCCGGAATGCCGTTAATTGCCAGAAATTCCGAAGAGCCCAGAGTACCAGTGAATGTCGCATTGCTGTTCAGCTTCGCGAAGTCCCGGCGATTGTTGAGACAGCCCAAAATTCCAGTCGGATCGCGTTGGCAAAGCTGCTTCTGGATACGCGCACGATTATCATCTTCGCGGAAGTAATAACCCATCAGATCGATGGTCGTGTCCGCCGATGGTTCGAACCGCAGCGTGCCGCGGATCGCATACATATCGCGGTCATCGAAATCACTGCCATCGTTGAGGTTGGTCGTATAGCCGTCACGCTTCAGGTAAAAACCGGCGAGACGAACGCCGAGTGTTTCACCTATGGGCACGTTGACCATGCCCTTGGCGCGCATGCTGTTATAATTGCCATATTCGAACTCGGCTTTGGCCCCGAACTCGCTCAAGTCTGGCTTGGCGGTGATCACATTGACCACACCCGAGGTTGCGTTGCGGCCAAAGAGCGTTCCCTGCGGTCCGCGAAGGACCTCGATCTGTTCCAGATCGAAATATTCGGTCTCGAATAGGCGGGTCCCGAACAAAGGAGCCGAGTTCAGGTGGATCGCCGTTGCGCTGTCACAACTAACACCTACGCATAAGTCGCCGATGCCACGAATGGTAAAGCTTGATGCCGTAAAGTTGCTTTTGGTGAACGAGACGTTTGGTAGCGTCAGCTGAAGGTCGCTGGCATTTTCGATCTGCTGTGCTTCCAGTGCCTCGGCGCTAAACGCGCTAACCGCAATCGGAACTTCCTGCAGACTTTGTGCCTGACGTTGTGCCGTCACCACGATCTCAACGTTGCGCAGATTTTC
>JAHDDJ010000228.1 GCA_020629385.1 Erythrobacter sp. | reverse complement strand
GGCAGCATCAGCGGCGGTCTGATCGTCGGCTTCCTTGCCATGGTCGTCGTGCTGATCCTGATCATCTGTTTCATGGAGCGCGCACAGCGTCGCCTGCTGATCCAGTATCCCAAGCGCGCCAGCCAGCGCGGCATGATGCAGGCAGACCGTTCGCACCTGCCTTTGAAGCTCAACACCGCCGGTGTTATTCCACCGATCTTTGCCAGCTCGCTGCTGCTGCTGCCGCTGACGATCACGCAATTTGCCGGTAACTCGCTAGATACCAGCACCGGAACGGGCAGCTTTATGCAGCAGGTCCTGCAATATCTTCAGCATGGCCAGCCGCTCTATATGACGCTGTATGCAGCCGGCATTATCTTCTTCTGCTTCTTCTACACGGCGGTTGTTTTCAACCCTGAAGAAACGGCTGATAATCTGAAGAAAAACGGCGGCTTCATTCCGGGCATCCGTCCGGGCAAGCGCACTGCTGACTATCTTGATTACGTTCTGACCCGCATCACTGTGGTCGGCGCGCTGTACCTGACACTGGTCTGCGTGCTGCCCGAATATGTGATCGCGCAGACAGGTATCCCGCTGTTCCTTGGCGGTACCAGCCTGCTGATTGTTGTGAACGTGACGGTCGATACGATCAGTCAGGTCCAGTCGCATCTGCTGGCGCATCAATATGGCGATCTCATCAAAAAGGCTAAGTTGAAAGGCCGCAAGCGTTAAGGCATTGCGGATTCCAGCAAGTTCCGGTTTTTAAGAGTAGGGGTTTCGGGCGTGAATATCATTCTTCTGGGGCCTCCGGGCGCAGGCAAGGGTACGCAGGCTACCAATCTGGAAGAACGCCACAGCATGTTGCAGCTGTCGACAGGCGACATGCTGCGCGAAACCCGCAAGGCAGATACAGAGCTTGGCCGTCAGGTCGCCGATGTGATGGATTCTGGTGCTCTGGTCTCGGACGAAATCGTCTCAGCGATGATCGATGCCAAGCTGGAAAGCATGGATGACAGCATCGGCGCTATTTTTGACGGTTATCCGCGAACAGCTGCGCAGGCGCACTCGCTCGATGACATTCTCGCCAAGCATGGACGTAAGCTTGACCATGTGATCGAACTGGCGGTCGATGAAGATGCTTTGGTGGATCGTATCACCGGTCGCTTTACCTGTGCCAATTGCGGCGAGGGTTATCATGATCGCCACAAACAGACTGCCGAAAGTGGCGTTTGTGACAAATGCGGATCGACCGATTTCAAGCGTCGTCCCGATGACAATGAAGAAACCGTGCGCACACGGATGCAGGAGTACCGCGCCAAAACCGCGCCAATCCTGCCGATTTATGAAGAGCGCGGTATTGTTACCCGGGTCGATGGCATGGCGAGCATCGATGAGGTAACTGCAGCTTTGGACGCTATCCTCAGCTGATCGCTTTGCCCCTTTTCTTTGGTCCGGCTCCATGGAATAGAGCATGCGGACGGAGAAAAGACACAATGCATAAACTACCCCTTCTTGGCGCATTGACTGCGGCGGCATTTTCCATGCCAGCACAGGCTGAAGTGGTTGCGCAAAATGGCAGCGCCTTTGTGACCAGAGACAGCGTAGTGGTTTCATCGACCCCGCGCGAGGTATGGCTGGAACTCATTTCTCCTGGAAAATGGTGGAACGACGCGCATACATTTTCCGGCGCTTCCAAGAATATGACCTTGATGCCCAAAGCGGGCGGTTGTTTTTGTGAGCGGATGCCTGCGAAGGACACCGCCGATACGATTGGTCTGGATGGCAGCGTCGAGCATATGCGGGTGATCCTTTCGATTCCCGATCAGGCGCTGCGTATGCGCGGCGGTCTGGGGCCGTTACAGAGTGAACCGGTCAATGCGGTGCTGACGGTCACCATGTCGGAAGCGGAAGAGGGGACACGGATTGTCTTCGAATATGCGGTTGACGGGTTCATGCGCTTTGAAACGCCAGTGATTGCCAAGGCCGTCGATGGCGTGATTTCGCAGCAGATGAATGGTTTGGCAAAGCTGCTCGGCCCGGTCGAAACCGTAGAGGAAGACAGCGAAGAAGCCGACGCAGATGCCGGAAATGACGCGGATGAAAGTGATGCGGACAATGCGTCCACTGACAGTGATGCCGACGCGGAAGAGGCCGAAGACAAAGAACCGAAAATGTCGGTCGATGAAGCTTTTGGCGATTTGACTGCGGGCGATAAGCCTGACGACGAATAAACGTTGTACCCTTGGCGGTTCGCTCTGATCCGCTAGGGTAAAGAACTATAGAGCGTGAGGGTCCTTTTGTCGGACACCTACAAGCGCGCCGGAACATGGGTTGCTACACATCACTGCAAGGTGCAGACCTTGCACCATGCTGAGAGGGGGCAACCATGGCAGTATCCGACCACGTAGATCTCAACACCTTCATGGAAGGCGTGAAGAAGCGCAATCCAGGCCAAACCGAATTTGTTCAGGCGGTTCAGGAAGTCGCGCAGGACGTCTTCGATTTTATCGCCGACAAGGAAGAATATCACGAAGCGCAAATTTTGCGCCGGATTGCAGAACCCGATCGCGTGGTCAGTTTCCGCGTGTGCTGGGAGGATGACAATCACAATATCCGTGTGCAACGCGGTTGGCGGGTGCAGAACAATAACGCGATTGGTCCCTACAAGGGCGGCATCCGGTTCCACCCTAGTGTGACCGAAAGCGTTCTGAAATTCCTCGCTTTCGAACAGACATTCAAGAACTCGCTGACCGGCTTGCCGATGGGCGGGGGCAAAGGTGGTGCCAACTTCAATCCGCGCGGCAAGTCCGACAGCGAAGTGATGCGGTTCTGCCAGAGTTTCATGACCGAACTCTATCGCCATATCGGCCCTGACACCGACGTACCCGCCGGTGATATCGGTGTGGGTGGCCGCGAAATCGGCTATATGTTCGGCCAGTACAAACGGATTACCAATCGCTGGGAAGGTGTTTTGACGGGTAAGGCCATTGAATATGGCGGCTCGCAAATGCGGCCCGAAGCGACCGGATATGGTGCTGTCTACTTCTTGCAGAACATGCTCAAGCACAAAGGGCATGATGTAGAAGGCAAAACAGCGGTCATTTCCGGTTCGGGCAATGTGGCGACCCATGCCGCCGAGAAGATCACCCAGCTTGGCGGAAAGGTGCTGACGCTGTCTGACAGCGGAGGCTTCATCCATGACCCGGACGGTATTGACCAAGAGAAAATCGACTGGATCAAGCACCTCAAGAATGTGAAGCGTGGACGGATCAGCGAATATGCAGATCACTTTACTGGTGCGTCTTTCCATGAAGGCAAGCGCCCTTGGGATGTGAGCTGTGATCTGGCACTGCCGTGTGCGACCCAGAACGAACTCAACGAAGACGAGGCCAAAGCTCTTGTCAAAAACGGCGTTCAGGCGGTGTCCGAAGGCGCAAATATGCCGACAACGCTGGAAGGCGTGCACGTCTTCCACGATGCTAAGATCATGTATGGTCCGGGCAAAGCTGCAAACGCTGGCGGTGTCGCAGTATCCGGTCTGGAAATGAGCCAGAATTCGGAGCGGATCAGCTGGAATCAGGAACGGCTAGGCGACATGCTGACCGAACTGATGGAAGGCATCCACGAAAAATGCGTCGAATATGGCGAGCAGGGCGGCGATTATGTCGACTATGTGAAGGGCGCAAATATCGCGGGCTTCAAGAAAGTCGCCGATGCGATGCTGGCATTCGGCGTGGTCT
>JAHDDJ010000227.1 GCA_020629385.1 Erythrobacter sp. | reverse complement strand
TGCGCCCGCGATGCGCAAATCGGCGGCAAGAAGGGCGATACTTCGGCGGTCAATATGTGCCTGATCGACGAAGATCGCGACGGCATATTCGATGCCTATTCAACCGCAGAGGGCCAGCGCAAAGGCACCGTCCACTCGCTGTATCTGGTGGGGCCGCCGCTGCCTCTAGCGACACCCCTGCCCTATACCGTTGCAGACGCGCCGACCCTGGCGAACACCGCCGAATGGCATAGCTGCGGCAAGGATTGGGACCTGCCCTATTTCCGGCCCTACATGCTCGAAGGCCCTGTTCCGATTGCGGCCAAATCGCAGATCACACCGCGCCGTCAGGGCGTATATTGCGACAAGGCGACTGCTGTCGAAAACATCGCGCCCATGAACAAGGGTGGCCGCGTTGCCAGCCTTGGCGGTCTGGTGTTTGATATCGGCAAGAAATCCAAAGGCGCCAAGGCAACTGTTGTCGAACTGCGCCAGCAAGACCGCATTTACCGCGAAGAAGATGGCAAGGTCGTTCCGCTCAGCGTGGGCATGACACCAACCCATGTTGCGGTCGCCACCGCCCAGCAATTCGACCAGAAGCCGTATCAGTATAACGGCCAGTCCGAATTGAAAGAAGGTAGCTTTGGCAAGGATGAGACATTCCTGACCGTTGGATTCAAGCATGGCTATAACGGAGTCGTCACGCAGGATGTTACGATCAGGACGCTGCTCTCGAAACGCGAAGTGCCTGCCGGAACACATGTATATGGAGTGCCCGCCGAAAAACGCACGGTGTTGGTCGGATATTACGGCGACCAGATCATGGGACCGCCGGTAAAGCGCACAGTAAACACCGGCATTGTGTGGTGTCTTCCGAACCGCGAGGAAGAAGCTGTGAAAAAGCGGAACGGTCGTCGACAATTCGTCGAAACCGGCGAAATCAAAGTGATCTGGTCGGCCACCTGTCTGCCCGAAACCAGCGCGGGCAACCATACCGTTCTTGAAGGCCAGGACCCTGCGCTTGCCGTGCGCAATATGCGTATGGAAGCCAGCATCAGCACCAATGACGGCCCGCCCCCGGTTCGTGAGACAGAAGTTTCCGATTTCGGTGGCGCTTTGAAGTTCCGCTACAGTGTGGCGTCGGTGTCCAGCCGCTTTGTCACTCTGAAAGAAGAGGTCATGCTGGGCGACGAGGTCACTTCGGACAAGGAAGTTCTCGTTCTCAATCAAGGTGATCGCGGCGTGCCATTCGATGCAGCAGGCGGTGCTTTCCTGATGAAGATCGAAGGTGCCGACACCGAAGAACCCACCTTCACTGTCGAGCAATTGCGCGAAACAGAGCTCGACGAAGAAGCCCCGATCAAGGGCATCGACATTGCTGCTTTGCTGCGCCGTTTGCTGGGTCGCTAAGCCCGACACGTGGGGCAAACCATCGACCAACGGCATTGACGGGTCGACCAACTCTGGACCGGATATTGCTTTTACGGGCAATCTCCGGTTCAAGCACGCTCAGTAATAACCAAAGCTGATTTGTGTCGGGGGAACGGCATTTCGCCGCAGACACATCAACAGAATAGAAACACAACCGGAGACTGATCCCGATGAAACTCAAATTTCTTGCCGCCAGCGCCATGGCGCTTGCTCTTGTTGCAGGCTGCACGGCCGCACCCGAAGCACCGCCGCGCGCATTGAGCGAAGAAACCACCGCTTTGTTCGCTGGCATCCCGCAAGGCTCCGGCTATTTTGCAACCGAAAGCACTTTGCCATTCCAGGCGCCCGATTTCACCAAGATCAGCGAAGATGATTATCTGCCTGCCTTCCGCGAAGGTATGGAAATCCACAAGGCAGAAATCGACGCGATCAAGAACAACCCTGCCGAAGCGAATTTCGACAACACGATTGTCGCGCTGGAAATTTCCGGCGCGATGCTCAACCGTGTCGCTTACGTGTTCTTCGCGCTAACCGGTTCCAACACCACCGACGGGCTCGACGCGATTAACGAAGAAATCTCGCCCGAACTGACCGCCCATGGCGATGCGATCACGCTCGATCCGGTCCTGTTTGCGCGTGTGAAAGCGGTTTACGACGCCCGCGACGATCTGGATCTCAACACCGAAGACATGACCCTGCTGGAGCGGACCTATGACGATATGGTCCATGCTGGCGCGCTTCTGACCGAAGAGCAGAAGGAACAGGTCAAGACAATCAACACCGCCCTGTCGGAAAAGACGACCGCTTTCGGCAAGATGGTCCGCGAGGCGACCGTTGACGGCGCGCTGGTCGTAGATAGCCGCGAGGAACTGGCCGGCCTGTCCGATACCGACATCGAGGCCGCTGCAAAGGCTGCTGCCGAACGCGGCATGAGCGGCAAGTTCGTTATCCCGCTGCAGAACACCACGCAGCAGCCGCTTTTGCCAAACCTTGAAAACCGCGATGTGCGCGAAAAGCTGTTCATGAACAGCGTCAACCGCGCCGATCAAGGCGGCGAGAACGACACACGCGTTCTGCTCGCCGAAATCGCCAGCCTGCGTGCGCAGAAAGCGGCCCTGTTCGGCCAGCCTGACTGGGCGAGTTACACAATGTATGACCGCATGGCGAAAGAGCCCAAGACCGCGCTCGACTTCATGGAGCAAATGGTCGGCCCGCTTGCCGAAACGCAGCGCCGCGAGGCGGGCGTGCTGAACGAAAAGATCAAGGCCGAAGGCGGCGACTTCACCGTTCAGCCTTGGGACTGGTACCGCTATGCCGAGAAAGTCCGCAAAGAGAAATACGACCTCGATGAAGAGCAGGTGAAGCAGTATTTCGAGCTGACCCGCGTTCTGGAAGACGGCATTTTCTTCGCCGCTACAGAGCTTTACGGCATTACCTTCGAGAAGCGTGATGATCTGCCGGTCTATCACCCTGACGTCACCACCTACACCGTGTTCGATGCAGACGGCAGCGAAATGGGCGTGTTCTATTTCGACCCGTTCCAGCGTCCGTCCAAGCGCGGCGGTGCATGGATGAGCAACTTCGTGCCGCAGACCTATCTGAAAGGCACCAAGCCGGTCATCTACAATGTGCTGAACATCCCCAAGGCTGCCGAAGGCGAGCCGCAGCTGGTCAGCTTCGACAATGTGAACACGCTGTTCCACGAATTCGGCCACGCACTGCACGGCTTCTTCGCAGACCAGAACTATGCCTCGATCTCGGGCACGGCGACTGCGCGCGACTTTGTCGAGTATCCCAGCCAGGTGAACGAGATGTGGGCGACCTATCCCAAGGTCCTGCAGAACTACGCCAAGCACCACGAAACGGGCGAAACCATCCCGACCGAACTGATCGAGAAGATGGAGGCTGCGGCCAAATTCAACCAGGGCTATGATTTCGGCGAAGTCGTCGAAGCAGCCCTGCTCGACATGAAGTGGCACGCGCTGTCACCTGAGGAAGCTGCGGCAATCGACACGCCTGAAGAAGTGGACGAATTCGAGCGTAAATCGCTGGAAGAACTTGGCCTTGAAATCTGTCTGGTGCCGCCACGCTATCGCAGCACCTATTTCAACCACATCTTCTCCAGCCCGGCAGGCTATAGCTCCGGCTATTATTCCTATCTGTGGACCGAGATGCTGGACCGTGACAGCCGCCAGTGGTTCCTCGACAATGGCGGCCTGACCCGCGAGAATGGCGATCACTACCGCCAGACGGTACTTAGCCGCGGCGGTACGATGGATTATTATGAAATGTTCGACAACTTCCTCGGCCGCGAGCCCGATGTCGG
>JAHDDJ010000226.1 GCA_020629385.1 Erythrobacter sp. | reverse complement strand
ATGCGTTTCTTCGGTCAAAGTATCTTTGAAACTGCCGAGCAAACCACCGACCGCGAAGCATACGAAAAGGCGCGCACCAATGCCGTTCGGATCGCGGGCAAGGAAACGCTCGATATGTTGCTGGCCAAATATGACGTACAATTCCTCGTCGCACCCACACGCGGCCCAAGCTGGACCAGCGATCTGGTCAATGGCGACAATTTCAACGGCAGCATCGGTTTCGGAAGCCCGGCAGCTATCGCTGGTTACCCTCATCTGACCGTGCCGATGGGGCAGGTTGAGCGGCTACCGGTTGGCATCAGCTTTTTCGGCGCAAAATGGGCTGACCACGAGGTGCTGAAACTCGGCGCTGCCTATGAGCGAGCGCGCAGCGCCACCCTGCCCGAGCCGTCCTTCACGCGATGGACGCCGGATCAGGCGGCAAACGCTACCGAAAACTGATATGAAAAAGGCCGCAGCGGTTTCCCGTTGCGGCCTTCCTCAATTCGCTAGCGTGAAGCTTACTTCTTCTTAGGAGCAGCTTTCTTTGCTGGTGCCTTTTTGGCGGCCGGCTTCTTGGCGGCAGCCTTTTTAGCAGGTGCTTTCTTGGCAGCAGGCTTGTCGTCGGCCTTTTTCGCTGCAGCCTTTTTGGGAGCTGCTTTTTTGGCAGGAGCCTTTTTCGCAGCTTCCTTCTTCGGTGCAGCTTTCTTGGCCGGAGCTTTCTTCTTGGCTGCAGGCTTTTTCTTTGCGCCTTTCTTGGCCGCTGCTTCTTCCGCAGCTTCGTCGGCTTCGATTGCTGCTTCCAGCTCTTCTTTGGTCACTTCGCGATCGGTTACGTCGGCTTTGTCGAACAGGAAGTCGACAACCTTGTCTTCATAAAGCGGTGCGCGCAGCTGGGCAGCAGCCATTGGCTCCTGCTGGATATACTGCATGAAGCGCTCGCGATCTTCCTCGCGATACTGCTGGGCAGCCTGCTGGATGAGCATGCTCATTTCCTGCTGGGTCACTTCAACGCCGTTTTTCTGGCCGATTTCGCTAAGCAGCAGACCAAGGCGCACGCGGCGCTCGGCGATGTTGCGGTAATCGTCCTTCTCGGCTTCGATTTCTTTCAGCGCCTTGTCGGGATCTTCGTCCTTGGCGGCTTCCTGCTGAAGCTGCGCCCAGATCTGGTCGAATTCGGCATCGACCATTTTCTGCGGGACGTCGAAATCGTGGCTGCCGGCAAGCTGGTCGAGAAGCTGGCGCTTCATCTGCGTGCGGGTCAAACCATTGGTTTCCTGCTCAAGCTGGCCTTTCAGCAGCTCTTTCAGCTTGTCGAGACTGTCGAGACCCAGCGACGTTGCAAAATCGTCGTCCAGCTTGGTTTCGCCTTCGACTTTGACCTGCTTGACGGTGATCGCGAATTGCGCGTCTTTGCCCTTCAGGTTTTCCGCCGGATAATCTTCCGGGAAAGTCACGGTGATGGTTTTTTCGTCACCGGTCTTCGCGCCCGTCAGCTGCTCTTCAAAGCCGGGAATGAACTGGCCCGAACCAATCACCAAAGGTGCATCTTCGGCTTTGCCGCCTTCAAACTCTTCACCGTCAATGCTGCCGACAAAATCGATGATCAGCTGGTCGCCATCTTTCGCCTTGCGGGATTTTGGCGCGTCTTTGTAGCTCTTCTGCTGGTCCGCGATATTCTTGAGCGATTCCTCAACCGCTTCGTCGCTGACAGGAACGGTCAGACGCTCCAGCTTGAGGCTGTCGATGTCAGGGGTGTCGATTTCGGGCAGAACTTCCAGCTCGACCGTCAGAGTGGCGTCTTTGCCTTCCTCATACCCCTCGGCCAGATCGACCGCAGGCTGCATCGCGGGGCGCAGCGCCTTTTCCTGCATCAATCCGTCAACGGATTCGCGGATCACATCGTTCACGGTTTGCGCGTGAAGCTGCTCACCATGCATTTTCTTGACCAGATTCGCCGGAACCTTACCGGGGCGGAAGCCGGGCATACGAACCTGCGGTGCAATTTTCTTGACTTCAGCGTCGATTCGGCTGGCAATGTCAGCCGCCGGGATGGTCACCGTATAGGCGCGCTTGAGGCCTTCGTTGGTGGTCTCTTTAATCTGCATGATGCGCTGTTAAACCTTTATAATATCGTCAATTCTTCGTGTGCCGCAGCTGGCGTTCTGGTGCGGGCGAAGGGACTCGAACCCCCACATCGTAAGATACTGGTACCTAAAACCAGCGCGTCTACCAATTCCGCCACGCCCGCAACCCGAACGGAGCCGCACGAGCAATCACTCGCGAGCAAGGGTGCGCCCTTAAAAGGAGCGGAGGCAAAGGGCAAGGGGATTAGGCATGGTTGGTTGCTTGAGAATGACAAGGTGCAACGTTGTTGTCTGCTTGCCTCTTGCCATGGACGATATTAGAGGGCGCGCATGACCGACGAAAACACCACCGAAACACCCGAAACCCCCGAGACCAAAGCACCTGAAGCTGCACCTGCAACCGCTGACGTGCCGCCAGATCGCCTGTCGGTAAACCCGCGCAGCGATCTATTCGATGGCGAGATTTTGCAACGCGGTGTCGGCATCCGGTTCAAGGGATCGGAACGGACCAATATCGAAGAATATTGCATCTCCGAAGGCTGGGTGAAGGTTCAGGCCGGCAAGACTATGGACCGCAAGGGCAATCCGCTAACGATCAAGCTGAAGGGCCCGGTCGAAGCGTGGTTCGAAGATCTCGGCGATAATCCACCGGTTGCGAAAGCCTGAGCCGAAGGGTCTCCGCCCGCACCT
This sequence comes from Erythrobacter sp., assembly GCA_020629385.1. Classification (GTDB taxonomy): domain Bacteria; phylum Pseudomonadota; class Alphaproteobacteria; order Sphingomonadales; family Sphingomonadaceae; genus Pontixanthobacter. The sequence goes on along the minus strand of JAHDDJ010000226.1, from coordinate 1,007 downwards.
CTCAAACTTCAATCGTATAGCGATAGCGCCTTCGCTACCGGGTCGCTTGTGCGCGGCTGCTGGCGTACTGCGACGCGGCGCGGCGCAACTTGCGCGACCGGGCGTGCAATCGGACGAGTTATTGCTTTGCGTTTACCCGCAACTGCAGACTTCTTGTCGAAATCCGCAAAAGCGTTGGAAAAGCTCACCGATGGTTTGCTTGGCTTGACCACTTTGCGCGCAGGAGCAGCAGCAAAACGCGGTTTGGCGAAGGCAGGCTTGTCAAATTTCGGCGCCTTGTCTGAATAGATGAACCCATGGATCGGCCATGCGGTTTTGCCCAGCGCCTGGATCGGGTGGTACCAGACGCGCACCGCGCTCCAGTCATTGTTCGGCGACACATCAATCGCCTTCACGTCATTCTCGATCTGCCCGCGCCGGCCATTAATCGGCGACCAGTTCGCGTGACGCAGCAGCACCGTGCGGTTGTCGATGATCTTGCTGACCGCCGCGACATGGCCGAGTTGCATATTGCGATGCGGCTGGAATGCCATAACCGCGCCGACTTTGGGGCGGCTGCCGCGCTTGAACTTACCCTCTGCCTTGTCCCACCATGTATGCGCATCACCATAGATGGCGATGCCCGATTGCTCGCGAGCATAAGGCACGCATTGCAAGTAAGGCGGCAATTCATTGCCGCTACTTGTCAGGCTGTCGCGAGCCTGCTGCGGGAAGGCGCTTTCCGCCATGGAAGGGGTGGAAAAAAGCGTCGCTGTCAAAGCGAAAGAGAGTGTAACTGGTCGTAACATACGGCAGCTTTTTGCCGATCTGGGTTAGAATCACCCTGAGGGTTACGGTTAACCGAAATAAACCATAAAAATCTCAGCGCTTGCCAAGCGGCACGGAAAACGCCACCTGCGGCCCATCATGCTTCCGCAAGTCATCATTATCGGTCGGCCCAATGTCGGCAAATCTACACTGTTCAACCGTCTGGTGGGCAAAAAGCTCGCCCTCGTCGACGATCAGCC
>JAHDDJ010000225.1 GCA_020629385.1 Erythrobacter sp. | reverse complement strand
GCAGGTTGGTGCTGGATCGGCTGTCCGCGGGGGCGGAAGAAGCGCTTCAGCTTTGCCAGCCGGCTGGTGATCACGCCATGCTCTTCCATCCAGTCGTAATATTCGCGGTACTTCGGATCTTCCTGCAGAAGATGCGCCTCTTCTGTTCGGGCACGCCAGTAATAGATGGCGCTCACCACGGCGAGGAAGAAGGTGTTGCGGATCACATCGACCATGGAGTGACTGTTCACCAGAAACGGCATGGTTGCACACCACCAGAAGGTATTCTTCGACAGATAGGCCGGGTGGCGCGTGAAACGGTACGGACCGTGCGTCAGAACGCCGCGATAGGTCAGGTTGGAAAAGCGGATGCCAAAGGCCACCGTCGCCCATGCATAGATCGCAGTCAGGAATACCAGCCAGAAGGCCCAGCCCCATAACAGCGCCTGATTACCCGCCAGCCAATGCGTCCAGCCGGGTGTATTCACTTCGTAGGCGATCATGCCGAGCTGGCCGTTGATCTGCCCCATAAAGGCAAAAACCATCGGCGGGTAACAGATAAGCGCCGCGATCCAACCTGCGAGGAACGGATTGCCGCTGCGGATATGCGCATCGAGCGGACGGAAAGTTACGAGATAGCCGACTGTGCCAATCTGGACATCGATCAGGAACAGCATTTCGATCATGAAGAAACCGAAACGCACCGGATCATTGGCGATTCCCGCAAGATCGAGATTGACGATATAATTGAATCCGCCGGGCAGGATTGAAATCATGAACGCGCCGAAGAAGCCTTTGATGATCCACGCACGCCAGTGCTTTTTTACTTCTTCAGGATCGTAGGCCTGACCCAGCAACATCGCACCGAAATGCCATGCATGGTCCTTGGGATTGTTCATTACCCTGTCGATCCACAGCACATAGGGTATCGACAACAGGAACATGGGTATCGCGGCAAATGCGATGACTTCCATCGCAAACAGATACTGTCCGCTCCAGTACCAGCGGCCCACGCCGTAGAGGAAACCGATGATAACCCATGTCGCCCAAAGACCCGCGAGCTTGACCTTGGACACAGAAATGATCTCGCTGACGGGTTTGGGATTGTCCCAATCGATACCAGTCGATTTGCGGCGGTGTACCTTGTCGACGAATACAGACCACAGCACCATCGGCCCCGTCGTGAAGGCAAGCGCAGCCAAGGCAGCATAGGGCCCTGACATGCGGTCACGCGGACCAGACAGGTCAAGAAATGCGGCGATTTCCGGATAGTTACGGCAGAACAATATCCAGGCGAACAGCCCTAAAAGACCGACAAAGCCGACGCCTGAAGAGACGTCGCTTTCGGGCAGACGAGCAGGCGCGGAGCCAGCAGAGGAGGAAACATCCGTATTCATCGCCCTCGCGTCTAACGCGAAAGGGTTAAAACCGCCGTAACGTCAATTCTGCCGTCCCGCTTTGGCCCAGCGAGGCGGGAAAGCTTAACGCTTACCGGAAGGCGCGGATGACACCGTCATCGTCAAGGATGTAGAGCGTCTGGTTTGCGACAACCGGCGGCAACGACACAGCCGTCTTGATGTCGCGATACATGCTGGCGGTGCCTTCGCCGACGCTGATCTTGTAGATCTCGCCCTCGGTGCTGGCTGCCCAGAGGTTATTTCCAGCCAGAACCGGACCCGTCCAGAAGATAGGACCTTCTTTGTCCTTGGCGTCGCGATACCGCGCAAGCTGGCTAATCCAGCGGATCTTGCCTGAGGAACGTGCAATAGCGAGCAGGCGTGCATCGTCGGTCAGCGCGAAAATCCACTGACCGGCAATGGCAGGCGTTGAAATACCCGCGACGCGGATTTCCCAGATCCGCTGACCGGTTAGCAACTCATAGGCTGCCATACGTCCGCCCTGCCCCAGCGCATAGACACGGCCGCCATCGATAATCGGATCCGCGTCAATGTCGGTCAGTGCGCCAACCTCGGTAGAAATCGAGGTGCGCGCCAGAGCGTCAGACCACAGGCTGCGGCCGTTCTCATAGCGGTACGCCACCAGCTCGCCCGAGCTGTACCCGGCCACTACCGAACCTTGCCCAGCTGCCGGTGCAGCAACGCCGAACACACCCGCTTGCGAGCTGGAACCGGATTCCTGCCACTGGATATTGCCCGTCGCAGAATCGAGGGAGAAAATCTGGTTGTCCTGCGTCATCACGAACACGGAATTGAACGCCACTGTCGGTGAACCACGAAGCGGGCCTGCAGGCTTCACCTTCCACATTTCAGCGCCATTCGCAGCGTCCAGAGCGGCAACTTCACCAATCCCGTTCGTTGCGTAGAGGCGACCATTAGCAAAGGCCGCGCCGCCACCAAAAGCTGACCCTTCAAGATTGTCTTCGACCTTCATCTGGTAGGTCCAGGCCTTGGCCCCGCTTTGCGCATCAAATGCGTGCACAACGCCGCTAGTATCCACCACAAACAACTTGCCATCGGCGACAACCGGTGCGGCAGCCAGACGGCGGCGATTGGTCGACCCGGTAATCTGCTTCGACCATGCAAGTGTGGGGTTATCTGCGAGGGTTACGTGACCGTTGGACTTGCTGGCATTACCGCCAGCTTGCGCCCAGCTTGTATTGGCCTGTGCTGGCGGCAAAACAATCGAGATGCCCGCAAGCGAAGGATCAACCACCGCGCCACTTTCAATGCGCGAGAGGACAGGAATCCGTTCACCAACCGTCGGCGTGGTTTTCGGACCATCTCCACCACCAAAAAGCCCGCCGCTGCAGGCACCGAGAGTGCCAAGCATAGCGATCCCGGCCGTTGCGCGGACAAGTTTCGTAAATGTGCTTGCGGTCATTGTATCACTGCGTCCTAATTTGCTTCGATCCCGCTGGTTCGTTTTCCAGCGTCCAACCGTTTACTGCTGTCCGGGCACCTGCGCTGCATTCGGATCAACAGCGGTTTCTTCCAGCACTTCTTCTACATCTTCAATCGCATCTACACCAAACAGTCCCGCCATTCGGCGAGAGCGCGACCGGAGCGACTCCGGAAGGTCATCGGTTTTGGCGATTTGTGCGAACAGGTTTCCAGCTTCGGTTCGTTTGCCCTGCTCGAGATAAGCCATTGCGACCATTTCAGCGGCACTACCGAAATAGGCGTGACCTGGTACGGCCATGTCTTTCAACTTGGCAATGACCTGCGCCGGTTCCATCGTATCGTACTGCGCCGCAACTTCGCGAATTGTTGCCAGGTCACGCATTGTTTGCGGTGTGTCGCCGTCTTGCGCCAATTGCCCGAAGATACGCGCGGCTTCCGCCGTGTTACCCTGCTGCTGGGCAATCCCGCCTTGTAGCATCATCGCTGCCGCTTTCGCACCATCGGTCCCGCCATCAGCCACGGTTTGCAGAGTAGTAGTTGCAGTTTCGAAATTGCCAGCATCGATTTGGTCCAGCGCGCTGATTAGCGTTTCGGATTCCTTCTCGAGATCCTGCTCGCGTTGGCCATCCCAGAAAAGGTACCCGGCAAAGGCTGCGAGGCCGATCACCACGACTGCCAAAAGCGGCTTGCCATATTTGTCGACCAGGCTGGACAATTCATCTTGCCGCACAGCTTCGTCGACTTCGCGCATCAGCACGTCGTCGGCAGCTGCCTCGCGCTGCTTTTTCTTGTCTTGCGGGTCGTTGGGGTTGGTTGGTGTCAGAGCCACGTCGGGCACATCCTGCTTGCTGATAAAATGAGTAGGGCGTCTTTAGCCTATGCACAGTGCGATGCAATTCATGATTGCCTTGCTGTCCCCCGCCCT
>JAHDDJ010000224.1 GCA_020629385.1 Erythrobacter sp. | reverse complement strand
GCGCGCAAAATGCGATATTGATGGCTGCGTTCACCTTCGAAGCTCATGACTACATCGACCATATGTTCCAGAACACGCGGACCTGCGATGTTGCCATCTTTGGTGACGTGGCCGACGAGCACCAGCGCCACGCCATTTTCCTTGGCATAGCGGATCAATTCGAAGGCGCATCCACGGACTTGGCTGACGGTGCCGGGCGCGCCCTCGATAGTATCGGAATGCATTGTCTGGATTGAATCGATCACCAGAAACCTGGGCGTATCCATCGTGTTCAGCGTTGTCAGAATGTCGCGCACCGATGTTGCCGCCGCAAGCTTGATTGGTGCATCCGCGAGCCCGAGACGGGCTGCGCGCATTCGAACCTGTGCGGAGGCTTCTTCTCCGCTGACATAGACCGTGCGTCCTCCATCTTTGGCGATCTTTGCCGCAGCTTGAAGGAGCAAGGTAGATTTTCCGATCCCCGGATCACCGCCCATCAGGATGGCCGAACCCGGGACAAGCCCGCCGCCGAGCGCACGATCGAATTCGGCCAAGCCCGTTGCTTGCCGTTTGAGTGGTGCACTGGGTGCATCAAGATCGACAAATTCCACCGCACGTCCGCCGCTCGACAAATCGTGTTTCTGTGAGAAAACTGTGGCGGGAGCGTCTTCAGCCAGAGTGTTCCATTCTGCGCAGTCCGGGCATTGCCCTTGCCAACGATGCGAAACCGATCCGCAAGCCTGACAGACATAACGTTTTTTGGTCTTTGCCATGCCCGTTCGATAACGAGAACAGAAATAGAACGCAATTGCCAAGTGCAGTTTTGCACGCCACAAGGCTGGCATGAGGCAAAAGGAACTCCGAATTGCGCTGATTTGCTACGGCGGTGTCAGTCTCGCTGTATATATGCATGGCGTCACAAAGGAGGTCTGGAAAGTTGCCCGGGCCAGCCGTGCGTTTCACTCTGGCGAGCAGAGATCCGAGGGTGTCCAGGGCGTGTATCGCGATTTGCTGGAGGCTATCGAGGCAAAACAGGGACTCAGACTTCGTGTTCTTCCCGATATTCTTACAGGTGCCAGTGCCGGCGGTATTAATGCGGTATTTCTCGCTCAGGCTATCCATTCCGGCCAGTCACTAGAACCTTTGACCGATCTCTGGCTCGAGCGTGCCGATGTAGACCGTTTGGTTGATCCCGACGCGCGACCCATGTGGCGGTTTGCCAAATTTTGGGCGCAGCCCTTCGTCAATTGGGTCCTGCGCCGTCCAGGCAATGCGGTTTCAGAAAGTGTGGCTCCGGAAACGCGTGCGGAAGTACGCCGCAAGGTGACCAGCCTGATCCGTGGCCGATGGTTCGAGCCGCCATTTTCGGGATTTGGTTTTTCGAAGCTGTTGCATGAAGCTCTGCAGTCCATGGCGGATGCGCCCGTCGAATATCCGCTTTTGCCCCCGAACCATCCGATTGATCTTCTTGTTACTGCTACCGATTTTCACGGCCATCTCGAGCTCCTACGGCTCAACAGTCCGGCCATTGTGGAGGAAAGCGAACACCGGATGCCGGTTAGTTTTAAATCCACGGTTCCGAAGGCAGGCGGCCGGGGACTGACCGACATAATGGAACTGACGTTGGCTGCGCGGGCAACTGCCAGTTTTCCGGGCGCTTTCCCGCCATTACAGCTAGCAGAGATTGATCGGTTGACGGTTGAAAACGGGCTTGAGTGGCACAACCGTGAAGCGTTTCTCCAGCGCATAATGCCGGTGCACGTCCGCGCCGGTGATACTGAAACGGTTTCCCTTATTGATGGGTCGGTGTTGGTAAATGCCCCATTTGGTGCAGCCCTTGATGCGTTGAAAGGTCGCCCTGCCCAGCGCGAAGTGGATCGGCGGTTTGTCTATATCGATCCCCGACCGGACAGGTTCGGTAATGCTGCGAAGCCGGAGCGTAAGCCTGTCGGGTTTTTCGGGGCTATTTTCGGATCAATCTCCACCATTCCGCGTGAGCAACCTATCCGCGACAATCTGGAACAACTGGAAGAACAATCACGCGAGGCCGAAACATTGCAACGGATGGTTGCGATGCTGCGTCCTGAGGTGGAAAAGGTGGTCACAAAGCTATTCGGCCGCACCCTTTTTCTCAACAAGCCGACACCCAAGCGATTGGTGGCATGGCGGAACAAGGCCCAGCAGGAAGCGGCAGAGCGGGCGGGTTTTGCCTATAATTCCTACGCTCAAGCTAAGTTTTCCGGCATTGTTGATGGACTGGCTCGCTTGACCTTCCAATCCGCACCGGATCTTGGTTTGCCAGATCACGGTTCCATTGCAGCTGCCTTCTATAGTGAATTGGAAAAGCGCGGATTGACTGCTTTGTCCGGTGTTGATGGCGGCGCAAGTGACGAAGCAATCGCGTTTTTCCGCGCGCATGATTTGGGTTTCCGCATTCGTCGTTTGCGTTTGCTGACACGCCGCCTTGCGCGTGACTGGGAAGCCGATCCTGATATTCCGGACGAAGCTCTCGAGGATGCTCGTAGCGCGATCTACGCGATCCTTGCGATGTACTTCGAACAGGAAAATGCCGAAAGGCTTGGTGAGGACTTCAAAGTCCTTGCAGAGAATGTGCTGCATGAGCCGGGGCCGGTTTTGCGCCTGTTGGCAGAACGACGTTTGCTGCCCGAAATAGATGAGCGTGCCGAAGCAATGCTGGCTGAAGCGCTGCAGAGGATGCCGGAGAATCTCCGGCGGCGCATGCTCATGACCTATCTCGGCTTCCCGTTTTATGACGTTTCCACGCTGACATTGATGCGGCACGAGGGACTGACAGAATTCAACCCGATAAAGGTCGACAGGATTTCGCCAGATGATGCCCGTTCGATCCGAGAGGGCGGAACCAGCGATACGCTTCGCGGGACCGAATTCTACAATTTCGGGGCATTCTTCAGCCGAACCTATCGGGAGAACGACTACTTATGGGGCAGGCTTCACGGGGCAGAACGGATGATCGATCTCATTTGCTCGACCCTCGATCATCCGTTGGAAGATGATCAATGCCAACGCTTCAAGCGGCAGGCCTTTCTGGCCATTCTGGATGAGGAAGAGGATCGGCTAACAGCTGACCCAAACCTGTTAAGCACCATTCGCAGTGAAGTGCTGGAACGCCTTGGGTGATCGGAGCAAAACTTTCACGGTCACTCAGGAGCTGAAAGCATCTTTCAGCTTGTCAAAGAAGCTGCGGCTTTCCGGGCATTCTTCGCCGGTTTCCGTTTCGCGGAACTGCTTGAGCAAGTCTTTTTGTTCTTTGGAAAGTTTCGTTGGCGTTTCCACCATGATTTCCGCGACCAGATCGCCCCGGCCCCGGCCTTGCAGAACTGGCATGCCCGCGCCGCGTATGCGAAGCTGCTTACCTGACTGAATGCCGGCGGGGATATCAACTACGTTACTGTCCCCGTCCAGATCAGGAATCTCGACTGATCCACCCAGTGCCGCTGTGGTAAAGCTGATCGGTATATGCGTAACCAAGGTCGTGCCTTCGCGCGCGAAGACTGCGTGCTCCTTGATGTGAATGAAGATATATAGATCGCCAGCGGGTGCACCGCGTGGACCCGCTTCACCCTTGCCGGACAGGCGGATGCGCGTGCCGGTATCTACCCCAGGCGGTATTTCCACATCGAGTGTTTGCGGACGATCGACCCTGCCCTCGCCTTCGCAAGCGCCGCAGGGGCTTTCGATCACTTCGCCGCGCCCGTTGCAATTGGGGCACGGCCGCTCAACTACGAAGAAGCCCTGTTTGGCGCGGACTTTGCCGTAGCCATTGCAAAGGTTGCA
>JAHDDJ010000223.1 GCA_020629385.1 Erythrobacter sp. | reverse complement strand
TCAATTGATCCGGATTTCCAGCTGCTGCCTCCAGCTCCGAGCCGGGTGCAAGAACGCCGAGAGCCAGAGACGGAAGGAAAAAGAACACGGCGGCAACAATGCCGACGACATTCATATTGGCTTTCAATATGTCGGTCGCATCGGACCAGGCCTTATTCAGATCGAATTTCATGATTGCACCCTCATTAGCGGTATTTTCCCCTTGATAAGGCCAAGCAACCACCCCACGCAATATCCATGACGGGAAAACTCGAACAGGACTTCGAAATTCGGCAAGAGGCGCAGCAGGTGCCTTACCGTGAAGCGCTGGCCGAAATGGATGCGCGCAACGCCGCGATTGTCAGCGGTGATGCGCGTGAATTGCTGTGGCTGCTCGAACATCCGCCCGTTTACACCGCCGGTACCAGCGCAGATCGCGACGAGTTGCTCGATCCGCGTTTCGAGGTGATCGATGCGGGGCGGGGAGGGCGCTACACCTATCATGGTCCCGGCCAGCGGGTCGGCTATGTCCTCGCCAATCTGGGCAAACGCGGAAAAGATGTCCGCAATTTTGTCCATGCGCTGGAAGGCTGGGTTATTGCTACGCTGGGCGATCTTGGCGTGGAAAGCTGGCGTGCAGAGGGGCGTATCGGGATATGGACCCGCGATAATGACGGGCGCGAGGCGAAGATCGGTGCCATCGGTGTACGCGTCAGGCGCTGGGTGACAATGCACGGCTTTTCGGTCAATCTGGATCCCGACCTGTCGCATTTTGCCGGGATTGTGCCGTGCGGCATCGACGAATTCGGCGTCACCAGCCTTGCGCGCCTTGGTCGGCCGACAAGCGCTGCGCAATGGGATGAGGCACTGCTTGCACGCGCTGACTTCTTCCTTGATATGATCACCAAAACTTCTGGAGCCGAATGATGATCCGCAAAATACTGCCTGTCGCGATGCTGGCAGCGCTCGCCGCCTGCGATTCCGACCCTGTTCCCGCAGCGGCAGAGCAAGGTGCCAATGCTGAAGGCGATGTATTGGAAGGCTCGATTTCCGACGAAATGCTTCCGCTGGAAAGCGTTACGTCTTCCGCTCCGCCTGCTGAACGATCGTCAGAGGACAGCGAAGACGCAGAGAATAGTCCGGAATAAGGGACTTACCCGATCGCGCGAATTTGCTGCTTCGGTTCCGCTTCGACCGGCTCCGGATCGGGAATATTCGCCAGCGGGTCGCTCGGCGGGTTTCCAGCCTTCATCGCTTCTTTCTGCGACGCAAAGGAATTGAGCAATGCTTCCGCTTCCGCGCGCTCATCCTGGGAAATCGAATAGGCTTCGTTGATCGCCTCGATATGTTTGGGACGAGATGCGAACATGCCGGTAAACCCGTCATGCTTGGCAGCCTGCGCATCGTTGAATACCGTATCGTAGTCGGATTCTGCCGATGATGCAGTTTCGATGGGTGTCACTCCCATCGCTTTACCCAGCAGCAGCGTCATGTTCCGCACATGCTGTAAGGCGCCTGCCCAGTTATTGTGCACATCGTGGGTGCGTTTGGCGCTCAGCCGACGTGCCAGATTGGCTGCATTCCAGGTGAAACCTATCAGGCGCGGTTGCTGGTCTTGGGTCAGTTCGCCCAAAGTCAGAGCTGCCTGCGCGGTTTCGCCGATTTGCGGCATGATCTTGGTGCTGTTGTGTTTGAGACCAAGCTTCTGCTCGATTTCATACAATTCGGCGGCCAGTTGGCGAATATCGGCCGGTCCGCGTGTCTTGGGCAGGATCACACCGTCGGGCGCGCCTTTCATCACTGCAACCAGATCCTCCCGCCAAAGCGGGGCGTCCATCGGCTTGATGCGGATCCAGCGGGCAAACGCCTTCTTCGCGATCAAGGGATCGGAATAGGTTTTGAGCCATCCCGCGACATTGGCGCGCACGCCGGGCGCAGAATCGTCAATCGGAATATCTGCCAGATCAACCACGACAGCATCGGCGCCCACCATGGGTGCCTTGCCGAGTTTATCGTCATTATCCGCTTCGATGATTAGCCATGATCTCATGCCCGCAGGCGTAAGCGGGAATGGTTAAGGAGTGCTTATGCCGCGCCCTGTTCCTCGCCCTGTTCCTCAAGCGTTGGATAGTCGATGTAACCAGCGGGTCCGGGCAAGTACCAGCTTTGCGGAACATTCACATTCTCGGCCCACTCCGCGCCTTTGGCGATGCGATCCGCCAGATCGGGGTTGGAAATATACGGCCTGCCAAAGCTGATCGCATCGCATTTGCCCGACGAAACCGCTTCTTCGGCCTGCTCGGCCGTGTAATCGCTATTGAGCACCAAGGGGCCGGAATAGATCGTCCGGATCAACGGGCTTTGCTTGGGTACGTCGGTAGCACCGAAGGTACCGTCAGGGCCGGGCTCGCGCAGTTCGAGGAAGCCGAGCTTCAGCTCCTCGACCACTTTCGCTGCTGCGCCGAACACCGCTGCCGGATTGCTGTCATCTGCACCTTGCGTTTCGCCATTGGGTGACAGGCGGACGCTGACTTTGTCCGCGCCCCAGACATCGACCAGAGCTTCCAGAACTTCGCGCAGGAAGCGTGTGCGGTTTTCCGGTGATCCGCCATATTCATCGGTGCGCTGGTTGGTGGTTTCACGCAGGAACTGGTCTACCAGATAGCCATTCGCGCCGTGGAGCTGCACACCGTCGAAACCTGCCTTTTTGGCATTCTCCGCAGCATGGCGATAATCGCCGACAACGCGCTTGATTTCCTCGACGCTGAGTTCGCGGGCAGGCTGGTAATCCTTGCGCCCCTCGAATGTATGCGCATGACCGGGAGCGCAAGTCGCGCTGGCAGAAACGGGCGGTTCGCCGCCAAGGAAGTCCGGGTGAACCAGACGGCCCATATGCCACATTTGCAGCACGATCTTGCCGCCTTCTTCATGCACCGCCTTGGTCACATCCTGCCAGCCGGCAACCTGTTCATCGCTCCAGATGCCGGGTGCAGCTGGCCAGCCCAGTCCTTCGACACTGATGCCGGTTGCTTCGGAGATGATCAGTCCGGCGCCAGCACGTTGCCGGTAATAGGTCGCCATCATGTCGTTGGGTACGGAGCCCGGCTGCGACGAACGACCACGGGTGAGCGGAGCCATCAAAATGCGGTTCTTCGCCGCAATTGCACCGAGTGAGATCGGCTGGAACAGACTATCATGCATGGCAATGCCCCTATCAATTCTGGTTTTCTTTGCGTCCATTGCAGCTAAGAGGCGCGAGTGAGCAATGCAACCGCAACAAAAGCGACTAGACGCGATAGCAGCACTTGGCCGCGCTGGGTGCTGCTGTGCGCTTTGCTGGCGGGGAATGTCGCGCTCGCGACAGGTCCGTGGTTCGTGCGATTGGCGGATACAGGACCGGTTTCAGCGGCGTTCTGGCGGCTGTTTCTGGCGATCCCGTTTCTGGTGATTTTTGCCCGGGCGACAGGGCAGAGGCTGGGCGGGATTCCGCGGAAAACGCTGATACTGGTGGCGCTCGGATCGGTGGCCTTTGCGCTCGATTTGTCGAGCTGGCATATCGGGATCGAGCAGACGCGGCTGGGCAATGCGACCCTGTTTGGCAATGCTGGCAGCATCGTGCTGCTGTTCTGGACCTTCATCATCACGCGCACTCTCCCCAAGGGGATGGAGTGGCTGGCGATTGTCTTCGCGCTGGGCGGGGCGAGCATTTTGATGGGGCGCAGTCTGGAAATCAGCACGGCGACGCTGATCGGCGATATCTTCTGCCTCGCTGCAGGATTGTTCTACGCCGTGTATCTGTTGACCCTGCAGGATGCGCGCAAA